>NZ_JBBARU010000001.1:196940-206148 GCF_040399605.1 Rhodovarius sp.
TATTGCCCGGAGCGGGTTTTGCCGGGGCGCATTCTCGCCGAGTTGGTGGGCAATGACCGTTGCGTGGGTGGTATTACCCCCGCCTGTGCTGCGGCGGCGGCGTGGTTTTATGAGAGGTTTGTTCGGGGTGAGGTGCTGCGCTGCGACGCGGCCACGGCGGAATTGGTGAAGCTGACGGAGAATGCGTTTCGTGACGTGAATATCGCCTTTGCCAATGAGATATCGCTGGTGGCAGAGCGCGCCGGGGTGGATGTGTGGGAGCTGATCCGGCTGGCGAACCGGCACCCCAGGGTGAACATATTGCAGCCCGGGCCGGGGGTGGGTGGGCATTGTATTGCGGTGGACCCCTGGTTCATCGTCGATGCCGCGCCGGAGGAGGCGCGGCTGATCCGCATGGCGCGGGAGGTGAATGACCACAAGGCGGCGCATGTGCGCGCCCAGGTGGCGGCGGCGGCGCGGGCGATGCCGGGGGCGCCGATCACCTGCTTTGGGCTGGCCTTCAAGCCGGATGTGGCGGATCTGCGGGAGAGCCCGGCGCTGGAGATTGCGCGGGGACTGGCGGCGGAGTTTCCGGGCCGGGTGGTGGCGGTGGAGCCGCATGTGGCGGCCGTGCCGGGGCTGGAGTTGCGGGGGCTGGCGGCGGGGTTGGAGCGGGCGGGGATTTTTGTGCTGCTGGTGGATCATGCCGCGTTTCGGGCGGTGGGGCGGGAGAGGCTGGTTGGGCGGTTTGTGGTGGATACCCGCGGGGCCTGGCGGGGTTTGAGCGGAAAGTGATGTTTACGGACAAATACCAGATGTGGTGTGCGGTTGGAGTTTGGGCACAGGATATGGTTATGGGGCCGAACAGACTGTTGAAAGACCAGCGGGGAACAAAGACTAGATCGAGGGGCTTTGCCCCTCGAGCACCCCAGCAAGAAACTTAGTTTCCTGCACCTTCGTTAGATTATTTTCAATTATTCGAGGGTCGAGGAAAATCATCGACATATATCTCGAGCCCGCCGGGAGAGCGCTGGAGGGCGAAGCCCTTTCGCCCTTTCCCCTGGGCATTAGCGCTTCTCGGCAAGCTGCTCACGGCATCACTGCCCGGCCTACCGGTGGGATAAAGCCACCCTTTTAGGCCGCGGCAGCAGGCAAAGTCAAGGACAGAAAGCCTAATCGGCCCTGCCTCAGCCCTGCCTTTCCACCATCAGCGTCTTGATCTTGCCAATCGCTTCCGCCGGGTTCAGCCCCTTCGGGCAGGCCCGGGTGCAGTTCATAATGGTGTGGCAGCGATAGAGGCGGAAGGGGTCTTCCAGATTGTCCAGGCGCTCGCCGGTATATTCGTCGCGGCTATCGGCGATCCAGCGATAGGCGGCCAGCAGCACGGCCGGGCCCAGATAGCGGTCGCCATTCCACCAATAGGAGGGGCAGGAGGTGGAGCAGCAGAAGCACAGAATGCATTCCCACATGCCGTCCAGCTTGGCGCGCTCTTCCTTGGATTGGCGGCGCTCCTCATCCGGCGGCGCGGGGGTATCGGCCTTCAGCCAGGGCTCGATGCTGCGGTATTGCGCGTAGATCTGGCTGAGATCGGGCACCAGATCCTTCATCACCGGCATATGCGGCAGGGGCGAGATGCGGACATCGCCCTTCACATCTTCGATCGGCTTGAGGCAGGCGAGGGTATTCAGCCCGTCGATATTCATCGCGCAGGAGCCGCAAATGCCCTCGCGGCAGGAGCGGCGGAAGGTGAGCGTGCTGTCCACCTCGTTCTTGATTTTGATCAGCGCGTCCAGGACCATGGGGCCGGTTTGGGCCAGGTCGAGTTCGTAGGTATCGGTGCGGGGGTTGTCCCCGGTATCGGGGTCCCAGCGATAGATTTTGAATGCGCGCACATCCTTGGCGCCGGGCTCAGCCTTGAAAACCTGGCCCTGGCCAATGGTGGAGTTCTTCGGAAGGGTAAACGTGGCCATAGTTTAGTACACCCGCGCCTTGGGCGGAAACACCTGGACCTCATTGGTCAGCGTCCGCATTTTGACATCCCGGTAGTCCAGCTTCACCTCGCCCTTGTCGTTCATCCAGGCCAGGGTGTGCTTCATCCAGTTCGCGTCATCGCGGTCTGGGAAATCCTCATGGCTATGGGCGCCACGGCTTTCATGCCGGGCCTCGGCGCCGACCATGGTGGTCATGGCGTTGCCCACCAGATTGTCCAGTTCCAGCGCCTCGACCAGGTCGCTGTTCCAGACCAGCGAGCGGTCGGCGATCTTGATATCACTGTAGCCGGCATGGACCGCCTTGATCTTCGCCACGCCTTCGGTCAGCAGCGCCGAGGTGCGGAAGACGGCGGCGTGTTCCTGCATGGCGCGCTGCATGTTCTCGCGCAGATCGGCCACGCGGGTGGAACCCTTGGCGTTGCGAATGCGGTCGAAGCGGTCGAGCGAGTTTTCGCCGGCACGCGGCGGCAGAGGCGGCTGGGCAGCGCCGGGCTTGATGGTTTCGGCGGCGCGATGCGCGGCGGCGCGGCCGAAGACCACGAGGTCGAGCAGCGAGTTGGTGCCCAGGCGATTGGCGCCATGCACCGAGACGCAGGCCGCCTCGCCCACCGCCATCAGGCCGGGGACAATGGCATCCTGGTCGGCACGGGTGGGGCGCAGCACCTCGGTGTGAATGTTGGTCGGGATGCCGCCCATATTGTAGTGCACGGTGGGCAGCATCGGGATGGGCTGCTTCGTCACATCCACGCCGGCGAAGATTTTCGCGGTTTCGGAAATGCCGGGCAGGCGCTCATGCAGCAAATCGGCGCCCAGATGTTCCAGGTGCAGGTTGATGTGGTCTTTTTTCGGTCCGACGCCGCGGCCTTCGCGGATTTCCATGCTCATGGCGCGGGAGACGACATCGCGCGAGGCGAGGTCCTTCGCGGTGGGGGCATAGCGCTCCATGAAGCGCTCGCCCTCGGAATTGGTGAGGTAGCCGCCTTCGCCGCGCGCGCCCTCGGTCACCAGGCAGCCGGCGCCGTAGATGCCGGTGGGGTGGAATTGGACGAATTCCTGATCCTGCATCGGCAGGCCGGCGCGCAGCACCATGCCGCCGCCATCGCCGGTGCAAGTGTGGGCGGAGGTGCAGGAGAACCAGGCGCGGCCATAGCCGCCGGTGGCCAGCACAACGGTCTGGGCGCGGAAGCGGTGCATGGAGCCGTCTTCGAGGTTCCAGGCCATCACGCCGCGGCAGACGCCCTCATCATCCATGATCAGGTCGAGGGCGAAATATTCGACGAAGAACTCGCAATTGGCCTTCAGCGATTGCTGGTAGAGCGTGTGCAGGATGGCGTGGCCGGTGCGGTCGGCAGCGGCGCAGGCGCGCATCGCCGGCGTCTTGCCGTAATCCTGCATATGGCCGCCGAAGGGGCGCTGATAGATGCGGCCATCTTCCGTGCGGGAGAAGGGCACGCCGTAATGTTCGAGTTCGATGATCGCGGGGATCGCCTCGCGGCACATATATTCGATGGCGTCCTGGTCACCCAGCCAATCCGAACCCTTGACGGTGTCGTACATGTGCCAGCGCCAGTCATCCTCGCCCATATTGCCGAGTGCCGCGCCGACGCCGCCCTGCGCTGCAACCGTGTGGCTGCGCGTGGGGAAGACCTTGGTGATGCAGGCGGTTTTGAGGCCCGAGGCCCCCATGCCGAAGGTGGCGCGTAGCCCGGCGCCGCCCGCGCCCACCACCACCACGTCATAGGTGTGGTCGACAATCCGATAGGCGCCCGCGCTGGGCTTGCTGATGGCGTTCATCTCAACCGCTCCGATGGTCAGAGAATGCTGACCTTTGGTTTAGAACTGGGGTGGAAAGCGCTTACGTAAAGGCGACGCGCAGCACGGCGAAGGCACAAACCAGCGCCATGAGCCAGCAGCCGCCCTTGATGACGAGCAGGGCGGCGATGCGCTGCATGTCCTTGCGCACGTAATCCTCGACGACGACCTGCAGGCCGGCAGCGATGTGGTGGAAGGTGAGGCCGATCAGCGCCAGCATCAGCACCGCATTCACCGGCCAGGCCAGGAAAGCGCGGGTCTGGGCGAAGGAGGCACCGGCGAGGGAGAGCATCGACACCACAAACCACAGGGTGAGCGGCAGCAGGGCGATGGAGGTGACGCGCTGCATCCACCAGTGATGGGTGCCGGATTTGGCCGAACCCAGGCCGCGCACGCGGCCGAGGGGCGTGCGCATCACGGCGGCATTGGTTTTGGACATCTCGTTCATCGCCACACCACCAGGGCCACAACCCATGTCAGCACCGTGAAAACCACCGTGGCCACCATCACCCATTGCCCGGTCTTCATCACCGTGGGCAGGGCGAAGCCGTGGCCGGCATCCCAGGCCAAATGGCGCAGGCCGGCCAGGGTATGGAACCAGGCGGCGGCGGTGAGGCCGAACAGCACCAGCAGGCCGATGAAGGAGGACATGAACCATTGCACCTGGGCGAAGGCCGCAGGGCCGGTGGCAAGGGCTGCCAGCCACCAGACGAGCAACAGAACCCCCACCGACCAGGCAACGCCGGTGATGCGGCACATGATCGAGACGGCGCTCGTCATTTGCAGCATGTCATAGGCTTGCAGATGCGGTGACAGCGGGCGCTGCACCGGGGTTCCGTCCGAACGGCGACCGGCGAAGGCGGCCTGCCGCGGATCAGGCGGGTACGACATGGGCTTTTAAGCTCCGGCTTTGCTGGCCGGTAACCCGGCTCCTCATCCCGGATTTATGGAACCCTGGCGGCACTGCGTCAACGGCGTTGGGCCTGAATTTGCTGCGTTGCGGCAGTTCACAGCGTCCCGATCAGCGCGGGGGCGGGATTTCCACCCCGCCGCCGCCGGGCAGGCCGCGATCGCGCAGGCAGTTGCGGAAGGCGCGGTCGGTCGCCCGGTTCACCTCGCCTTGGATGATCTGGTCGTTATTGCCCGGGCTGAGGGGGCGCCGGGCCTCGCTCACCGCGGGGTCATTGCGGGCGATGCGGCGGCATTCCGCCTGCCCGGGGGTATCGGCGGGGGTATTGCTGGCGGTGGAGCAGCCGATCAGCGGGGCGGCGAGGGCCAGCAGGATGATGAATGGCCTCATGCGTTCAACCAATCCTCGATCAGGCGGCGGGCAATGCTGTCGGCACGCGGCAGGCCGAAGCCCAGCGCCTCGTGATTGCGCAGATCGGCGCGGGAGAACCAGCGCGCATCCTGCAATTCCTCGGGGTCGATGGTGATGTCCTCGCTCAGCCCCTCGGCGTGGAAGCCGAGCATGATGGAGGAGGGGAAGGGCCAGGGCTGGCTGGAATGATAGATGACGCGGCCGACATCGACGCCGGATTCCTCCATCACCTCGCGCCGCACCGCCTCTTCCAGGCTCTCGCCCGGTTCGACGAAGCCGGCCAGGGTGGAGTACATTTTTTGCGGAAAGCGCACGGAGTGGCCGAGCAGGCAATGGTCGCCGCGCACCACCAGCATGATCACCGCAGGGTCGGTGCGGGGGAAGTGCTGCGCCTTGCAGCCGGGGCAGGACATGGCATTGCCGGCGCTGCGGGGTTCCATCGCCGTGCCGCAAATGCCGCAGAAGCGGTGTTTGACCCGCCAATGCATCATGCCGCGGGCATGGGCCAGCACGCTGGCCTCATTGGCTGGGAGCAGGCCGGCCACGGCGCGCAGATCGGTGAAGCTGCCGGCATTGGCGGGCACCGGCGGCGCGTCCTCATGGCTCACATCGATGCCGAAGACCGGTTTTTGCTCCCAGAGGCCCAAAAAGGCCCAGGGGCCGCCGGCCTCACGCAGGCCCTGCGCCGCTTCACCGCCGAGCAGCACGCCTTCGGGGCGGCCCTGTTCCACGCCGCGCATCAGGCTGCGGGCGCGCCAGACGGGGGCGAAGAGGGTGTCTGGCGAGGCCAGGGCGGCGACGATCCAATCCGCATCCTCGCGGTGGTGGCCGGCGCGGTCGAGCGGGCTGCCGGTATAGGCGTTGGTGCGGCTGGCGGGGAATGAAAGGGTCATCGGGGCGAAAACTGCCATGGGGGAGGGGCTTCGGCTACCCCTATGCAGGGCGGCGGATTGGGCGGGTGTGGAAAATGCCTGGCGGTTGCGCTCTTGCCCCCGGCCGCATGCCACGCGATATGGAGGGTGGAAGGTCGGCGGTGGACGGGCTCCTCGCCAACCCGGTCAGGTCCGGAAGGAAGCAGCCGCAACGGGTTCTTGCTCGGGTCATTGAGTCGGCCTTCCACCGCGCCAATCTTGCAACGAGGGGGCTGAGCATGGTGAGCGACATGTTCGGCGCTGATCCGGCAGCGGAGGAAGAGGGTATTCCTGACCCTCCGGCGCCTGAGGGGCCGGGGCTTTTTGGCCTTGATGAGCCGCCCGCGGCCAAACCAGTTGCGGCGCCGGCGGCGGAGAAGCCCGCTTATCGGGTGCTGGCGCGGAAATATCGGCCCAGCAATTTCAATGAATTGATCGGCCAGGATGCGCTGGTTCGCACCTTGCGCAATGCTTTTGCCACCAATCGCGTGGCGCATGCCTTCATGCTCACCGGGGTGCGCGGCGTGGGCAAGACCACCACCGCGCGCATCATCGCCCGGGCGCTGAACTGCATTGGGGTGGACGGCCAGGGCGGGCCCACCGCCGAGCCCTGCGGGGTTTGCGCCAATTGCGTGGCCATTTTGGCGGACCGGCATCCGGATGTGATGGAGCTGGACGCCGCCTCGAATAATGGCGTGGATGATGTGCGGGAATTGCGCGAGGCGGTGCGCTATCGCCCGGCCCAGGCGCGCTTCAAGATCTATATTCTCGATGAAGTGCATATGCTCTCCAACGCTGCCTTCAACGCCCTGTTGAAGACGCTGGAAGAGCCGCCGCCTGCGGTAAAATTCCTCTTTGCCACCACTGAGTTGCGCAAGGTGCCGCCGACTATTCTCTCGCGCTGCCAGACCTTCCATCTCGCCCGCGTGCCGCAGGAGACGCTGCGGGCGCATTATGGCCGGATTTGCGGGCTGGAGGGGGTGACGGCCGAGGAGGAGGCGCTGGCGGTCATCGCCCGCGCTGCCGATGGCTCGGTGCGTGATGGGCTGTCGCTGCTGGATCAGGCGATTGCGCTCAGCGGTGATCATGTGTCGGCCGCCACAGTGCAGGAGATGCTGGGGCTGGCGGACCGGACCTTGGTGCTCGACGCGCTAGAGGCCGCGCTGGAGGGCGATACCCCTGCCCTGCTCGGCCATCTCGACCGCGCGCATGAGCGCGGCGCCGAGCCTGGGGTCGTGCTCTCCGACATGCTGGATTTGGTGCATACGCTCACGCGGCTGCATTCGGTGCCGGCGCTGGCGAAAAACCCGGCGCTGCCCGAGCATGAGCGCGGCCGGGGTGCGGCGCTGGCGCAAACACTCTCCATTCCGATTCTGGGGCGCGCCTGGCAGATTCTGCTCAAGGGCGTGCCGGAACTGGCCGATGCGCCGGACCGGCGGGCGGCGCTGGACATGATTTTGATCCGGCTGGCGCATTTGTCGGACCTGCCGCCGCCGGGCGAATTGGTGCGGCGGTTGAGCCAGGCTGGCGCGGGCGCGGCGCCTGGCCCGGCGCCCGGCGGGGGTGGCGGGCCAGCGCTGCGGGCCATGGCTGGGGGTGGGGCTGCGGTCGCCGTGGCTGCGCCCGCCCCGGTTGCCGCCGCTGCCATGCCCACCACCTGGCAGGAGGTGGTGGCGCTGGCTGCCGCCACCGACCCGATGCTGCATGCGCAATTGCTGCATGATGTTCACCCTGTCAGCCTCGCGCCCGGGCGCATCGAGATTCGCCCCACCGCCCGCGCGCCGCGTGACCTGGCGGGCAAGCTCTCGCTGATGCTGGAGAAGACCACCGCTGCGCGCTGGATGGTGGGTATTTCGCGCGAGGCGGGAGCGCCCACCCTCTCCGACCGGGGCCGCGCCGCGGCGGCGGATCGGCTGGCCGAGGCGCGCAACCACCCGCTGGTGCAGGCCATTCTGGAGGCCTTTCCAGGCGCGCAGTTGCAGGAGGTACGTGACGCGGCCGCCGATGATTATGGCCTCTCCCGCCCCGCCATGCTGGCGCCCGAACCGCAATCCATGCCGGAATTTGCCCCACCCGAGGCGGAGCCGGGGTCCCATAATATGGCGGAGCCGGCGTTTTACCCCACCGATGACGATGAAGCCCCCTTGGAGGATTGATGAAAAATCTTGGCAATATGCTGAAATCAGCCCAGCAGATGCAGACCAAAATGGCGGAAATGCAGGCGCGCATGGAGGCCATGGAGGTTGATGGCCAGGCCGGCGCCGGCATGGTGCGGGTCAAGCTTTCCGGCAAGGGCGAACTCAAGCGGGTGGTCATCGACCCCAGCCTGATGCTGGCCGAGGAGCGTGAGGTGCTAGAGGATTTGCTGGTGGCCGCCCATGCCGATGCCAAGCAGAAGGTGGAGGCCGTGGCGGCCGAGGAAATGCAGAAGGCCACCGCTGGGCTGAATATTCCGGGCGGCCTGCCTGGTGGCTTCAAACTGCCGTTTTGAGCATGCGGGGCTTGGCTGAGCGGGCTGCAAGGTGAGGCACGACCCGGTTGAGCACCTGATCGGGCTGCTCGCCAAATTGCCGGGGCTGGGGCGGCGCAGCGCGCGGCGCGCCGTGCTGCGCATGCTGGGCGAGCCGCATAGCCGCATGCTGCCGCTGGCCGATGCGCTGCGCGCGGCGGCGGAGGCAGTGCGCGCCTGTGCGCGTTGCGGCAATCTCGACAGCCAATCCCCCTGCCGCATTTGCACTGACCCGGCGCGGGACCAGGCAAGTATTTGCGTGGTCGAAGGCGTGGCCGAGCTGTGGGCGCTGGAGCGGGCGCATGCGCATCATGGGCTGTATCACGTGCTGGGCGGCACGCTCTCGGCGCTGGGGGGGGTGCGGCCGGAGGATCTGTCCATTCAGCCGCTGATCGCGCGGGTGGCGGAGGGGGGCGTGGCGGAGGTGATACTGGCCCTGCCGGCGACGGTGGATGGCGCTGCCACCGGGCATGTGCTGGCCGAGCGGCTGGCGGCCTCGGGCATTCGGGTGACGCGGCTGGCGCAGGGTGTGCCGATGGGGGGCGCGCTGGATGTGCTGGATGATGGCACGTTGGCGGCGGCGCTGAAGGCGCGGCGGTTGGTTTAGCAGGCGGCTTGCTTGTGGAGGGGAAGAGCGAAAGGGCTTTGCCCTCTCGCGCTCTCCCACCAGGAAAATGATTTTCCT
>NZ_JBBARU010000002.1:0-141393 GCF_040399605.1 Rhodovarius sp.
GGGTCATCAAGAAGGGCAGCGTGCTGCAGGAGGGCGAGTTGCAGGCGCTGCGCGCGGCGCAGATCCGTGAGGTGATCGCCGCCAGCATGCAGCCGGGCGATGTGCCGGAGGATGAGGCGGCCGAGCGGTTGGCCCAGGCCCTCATGGTGCCGCTGCTGGCCAAGAGCCGCGCGGCCACTGGGCGGGTCAATATCCTGGCCGATGCGCCGGGGCTGCTGGTGCTGGATACGGCGGCGATTGACCGGCTGAACGCGCTCGATGAGAGCATCACCATCGCCACCCTGCCCAACCACACGCTGGTCACGGCGCGTGAAATGCTGGCGACCATCAAGATCATCCCCTTCGCGGTGCCCGGGGTGGTGCTGGCCTTGGCAGAGGCGATGCTGAAAGCGCTGAGCGCGCCGCTGCTGCGGATCGCACCGCTCAAGCCGTTGCGTGTGGGCCTGGTGATCAGCGAATTGCCCGGCGTGAAGGAAAGCGCCATGGAGGGTGCTGCCGAGGTGACTGGCGCGCGTATCGCCGCCCTCAATGGGTCCATGCTGCCGGTGGAGCGGGTGCGGCATGAGACACCGGCCATCGCCGATGCGCTGGGGCGGCTGCGCAAGCAGGGGGCGGAGCTGCTGTTGATCGCCGGGGCTTCGGCGGTGGTGGACCGGCGGGATGTGGGGCCGGCGGCGATCATCCGCGCGGGCGGCGCCATCAGCCATTTCGGCATGCCGGTGGATCCTGGCAATTTGATCTGCCTGGGCGGCATTGGTGATATCCCGGCGCTGGTGCTGCCCGGCTGTGCCCGCAGCCCCAAGCTCAATGGTTTTGACTGGGTGCTGGCGCGCATCTTTGCCGGGCTGCAGGTCACCGCCCGTGACGTGATGGGCATGGGTGTTGGCGGGCTGCTGAAGGAAATCGAGGTGAGGCCGCTGCCGCGGGAAAAAGCGCCGCTGACGCCGCCGCCCACGCATGCGCCGCGCCGGGCCCGCCAGGTGGCGGCCTTGGTGCTGGCTGCCGGGCGCTCACGCCGCATGGCGCCGCTGAACAAGCTGCTGGTGAATGACAATAAGGGCATCACCATGGTCGCGCGGGTGGTGGATCAGGCGCTGGCCAGCCAGGCCCGGCCGGTGATTGTGGTGACCGGGCATGAACGGGAGAGGGTGGAGGAGGCGCTGGCCGGGCGAGGGGTGATTTTCGCCCATGCCGAGGATTTTGCCCAAGGCCTATCTGCCAGCCTCAAATCCGGCCTAGCTGCGCTGCCAGCGGAGAGCGATGGGGTTTTGGTCTGCCTGGGCGATATGCCGCTGGTTTCGGGGGCGATGATGGACCGGCTATTGGCCGCCTTCGACCCTGAGGAGGGCCGCGCCATTGTGCAGCCCAGCTTTCGCGGCAAGCAGGGCAATCCGATGCTCTGGGCGCGGGAATTCGTCCCGGCCATGATGGGTGTGATTGGCGATGTGGGGGCTCGTCACATCGCGGCCCTGCATGCTGACCGCCTCGTGGAGGTTGAAATGCCCGATGATGCTGTGCTGCGCGATTTCGACACGACCGAGGCGCTGAAGACTGCGCCAGAATTCAACAAGGGCTGACTGGGGCGGCCTATTCCACCTTTTCGGTGGGCATCACGCCGAAAATATCGCTGCGCATGACAAAGCCACGGCTGTCCTGGGCCTGCACCTCGCACCATGGGCTGTTCTGCTCGCAGGTGCGCAGGCGGCCGATGACGCCGGCGCGCAGGCGGGCCACCGGCTGGGCCTCGGCCTCTGGGCGGCGGCGCATCAGCACTTCGCCCGAAGGGTTGCTGCGCACCAGAAATGTGCGGCGATTGGGGGTGAGGTTGGATTGGTGCACCCAGCCCTCGGTGCCATCGATATCGCGGATGCGGCGCCATTGTTCATGCTCGCGGATGATCTGCACTGGCAGGTCGCGCCGCTCATAGCGCCATTCGATGGGGAAGCGGGTGTCGGGGCCGACGCGTAGATTCACCCTGTCCGAGCGCAGCGGCACGAAGCGCGGCAAGGGCAGGCCGGTGGCCGAGCCTTGGGTGGGTTCGGGTGCTGGCGGTTCCGGCGTGGGGGCGGGTGCGGCGGCGGCTGGCGCGGCCGGGGCTACCACCGGGGTTGGGGTCGCGCGGCGCGGTGCTGGCGGACGTTGGGCTGTGTTGGGCTTGGCCTGGGTATTGGGTGGTCTTGCGGGTGTTGTGGCGGCGCGTGGGCGGTTTTCTGCCGGAGCGCTGCGGGGCTGGGTGGCCGGGGCCGTGCCAGCGGCGGTTGTTGGGGCTGCCGCGGTGGCCGGCGGTGTGGCGGCGGGGCGTGGCGGCGGCACGGTCACCGACTGACCGAGCGCGGATTGTGCGAGCGCTGCAACCGGCATCGCCAGCGCCACCATCACCGAAAAAACCGTCGCCATTCCGCCCATGGCATAGAATTGCCAAGCGCAACGGCTTCGGGTCAAGCCGTTCAATTGCTTTCGTTCTGGATTCGATAGGGATGCGCCACATAAGTGCCGAGTATCCGCAGCTCGGCAAAGAAGCGCAGCTCCTCCAGCGCGCGTGCCATGCCGGGTTCATCAGGATGGCCATCGGCGTCGCAGAGGAATTGGGTGGCGGTGAAGCGGCCATCCATCATGTAGGATTCGAGCTTGGTGAGGTTCACGCCATTGGTCGCAAAGCCCCCCAGAGCCTTGTAGAGCGCGGCGGGGATGGAGCGCACGCGGAAGACGAAGCTGGTGACGCAGTGTTTCGCATCCACCGGTGGCAGCCGCGGCTCGCGCGCCATGACGTAGAAGCGGGTGGTATTGTGTTCCGCATCCTCGACATTGTGGCGCAGGATTTTCAGGCCATAGACCTCGGCGGCGAGCGAACTGGCGATGGCCGCATCCTCCACCCCACCGCGCTCGGCGATCAGGGCGGCGGCGCCGGCGGTATCAGCCTCGATCACGCCCTCCAGGTTCAGCTCCTTGAGGATGTTCAGCACCTGGCCCAGCGCCATGGGGTGGGAATGGGCGCGCTTGAGGGTGGCTTCGGTGGTGCCATGCGGGGCCAGAAGGCAATGCTCCACCCGCTCGAAATGCTCGCCCACCACATGCAGGCCCGAATCGGGCAGCAGGCGATGGATATCCGGCACCCGCCCGGCCAGCGAATTCTCGCAGGGCAGCATGGCGAGTTCGGCGCGGTTTTCGCGCACCGCCTGCATGGCGGCTTCGAAGCTGGCGCAGGGCAGGGTGGTCCAGCCCGGGAAGGCATGGCGGCAGGCCAGGTCGGAATAGGCGCCCAGGAAGCCCTGGAAGGCGATGATCGGCATGGGAATCAGTCTTTCAGAATGTCACGGGCGCGGGCAAGGTCCTCGGGCGTATCAACGCCGAAGGGGCCGTGTGGAACGCGGGCGACGGCAATGCGCATGCCATCCTCCAGCGCGCGCAACTGTTCCAGCTTCTCCCGCAGTTCCAATTGGCTTGGGGGGAGGGCCACGAAGCGGGCCAGTGCCGCACGGCGATAGGCATAGACGCCGATATGATGCCAAAGCGGCCCCGCACCCCAGGGGATAGCGGTGCGGGAGAAATACAGCGCGGGGGCGACCTCCGCCTCGCCCAGGAAGGCACAGGCGCATTTCACGAAGCTTTCCGTCGCCGCCTCATGCGCATCGGCGATGGGGGTGACGAGCGAGCCGATATCCACGCTGTGATCCGCGAGCGGCAGCAGCACGGCGCGCAGCAACCCGGGCGCCAGGGTGGGGAAATCGCCTTGCAGATTGACCACCACATCATGGCGGCCCGCCGGGTCCAGTTGGTCGAGGGCGAGTTTTACCCGATCGGTGCCTGAGGCGACGTCATCGGCCACCAGCACCGCGGTGCCGCCGGCCTCGCGCACGGCGGCGAGGATCTCGGGCTCGGCGGCGGCGACCGCCACGGGGCCGATACCGGCCTCGCGCGCGCGGTCCATCACATGCACGACCATGGGCCGGCCATGGATCAGCGCCAGTGGCTTGCCCGGAAGGCGGGTGCTGCCCATGCGCGCGGGAATGATGATAATTGGATTCACGAAGGCCGGCCCCTGGCGGTTGAAGGCGCGCGGCGGCGCCTATATGGTGCGCCGCGTCATAAGCCGCCCATTGCCCAGGCGCAAACCGTGCCGGGGCTTAGGTGGCATAATAAACATGAGGTTGATGCTTCCCAATGGCCGATCTTGAAATGAACAAGCTCTTCGCTGCGCCCCTGGTGGCGGGCGTGGCCTTTATGGGGGCTGGCCTGCTGGGCGAGCTTATTGTTCACCCGCATAAGCTCGAGCGCAGCGCGATCCAGATTGGCCAGGTGGCGGCGCCGGCCGCGGCACCGGCCGCCGCGGCAGCCCCGGCGCTGGAGCCGATTGGCCCGATGCTGGCAGCCGCCAATGTCGATAATGGCCGCCAGCTTGCGAGCCGCAACTGCTCCTCCTGCCATTCCTTCAACGATGGCGGCCGGTCCGGCGTGGGCCCCAACCTTTATGGCATTGTGGGCAAGAACCATGCTCAGGCGGCCGGCTTCAACTACTCCGCCGCCAATATTGCCCGGGCCGGCAAGCCATGGGGCTATGAAGAGCTGAACGCCTTCATCAATGCTCCGGCCCGCGCCATGCCCGGCACGCGCATGGCCTTTGCTGGCCTCGCCAACCCCCAGCAACGCGCCGATGTCATTGCCTATCTTCGCAGCCTGGCCGCCAACCCGGTGCCGCTGCCCTGATCGCGCCCGAGCTTGTCGCGGCGGCGGAGGAGGCGGCGGATATTGCCGGGCGCTTTATCATGCCGTTTTTCCGCTCGGGCCTCGTGGTGGATGGTAAGGCTGATGCCTCGCCGGTGACTGAGGCTGATCGCGGCGCGGAAATCAAACTGCGCGAGTTTTTGGCCGCTCGCTTCCCCGAACATGGCATTTGGGGCGAGGAATTCGGCGCTGATCGCGCCGATGCGGAATGGGTCTGGTTGCTCGATCCCATCGATGGCACCCGGGCCTTCATCACCGGCCGGCCGCTCTTCACCACGTTGATATCGCTGATGCATCGCGGCCGCCCTGTGCTGGGTATTATCGACCAGCCCGCCACGCGCGAGCGCTGGGTGGGTGTGGCCGGGCAGCGGACGCGATTTTCTGGCCCCTTTGGTGGTGTGGTGGGTGCGCGGCCCTGCGCCGCGCTGGCCGAGGCGGAACTGGGTTGCACAGCGCCTGATATTTTCGCCGCCGAGCAATTGGCGGGGTTTGAGCGGCTGCGCGGCGCCTGCAAGCGGGCGACCTGGGGCGGCGATGCCTATGGCTATGGTCTGGTGGCGCTCGGCAGCCTCGATGTGGTGTGCGAGGGCACGCTCAAGCCCTGGGACTGGGCGGCGTTGCAGCCGGTGGTGGCCGGCGCTGGCGGTTGCCTGACGGATTGGGCCGGCCGCGAACTCGGCTTTGAGAGTGGCGGTGATGTGGTGGCGCTGGGCAATCCGGCGCTGCTGCCTGAGGTTGTCTCCCTGCTGGCGTGAAGCGCTGGCTGCTGGCGTAAAGCACTGGCCCGGCGCAGACGGCGGGCTGCCCCGCCCCCAGCGCTGAGGCTCCGCTGACCCCGGCGCCGCCGTCCGGCTAAGCCGAGCCGCCCTATTCGGCGGCCAGCGGCATTTGCGCGCTGGCTTCCAGCACCTCAAGCGCGATGGCGGTGTCGTGAAACACCGCGCCGCCAAGCGGGGGGGCTGGCTCGTCGCTGGTCAGGGCGTTGATGCCAATGCCGGTTTCGAAATATTCGCTCGGCCAGATGCCTTCGACGACCACGGTGCCCGGCAATTGGCCCTGGGCGATCTCGGCATGCACCACCACCGCGCCGCGGGTGTTGAACAGGCGCAGGCGGGCGCCCGGTGTGGCACCGAGGCGGGCGGCATCCTCAGCATTGAGCAGGGCGGTGGGCCGGCCTTCGCGTTTGCGCGAGCCCGGGGTCTCGGTAAAGCTCGTATTGAGGAATTGCCGCGCGGGTGAGGTGATGAGGCGGAAGGGATGCGCCTCGGTCGGGTTCTCGATGCGGTCGAGGTGATCGGGCATGGGCGTCATGACATGGCCGAGGCGGCCGATGCCGGCCCAATCCGGCTTGAAGCGGAAGCGCTTATCGGGGTGGCCGAAGCCGTTGAGGAAATGGCTCTCCTCGAAGCTGGGCTGGGCATCGACCCAGCGGCGGTCGATCACCTCGCGCGCTTCGGGCCAGCCGGAGGCGCGCAGGGTTTCGTCGATCATCTCCATCTCGCTCATGCCAAAGCCGCGATGGCTGGCGCCCAGGCGATGGGCGAGGTCGCAGATCAGGCTGTGGTTGGAGCGTGCCTCGCCCGGCGGGGCGATCAGCTTGCGGCCGATCTGGATATGGCTATGGCCGCCGGCTTGGTAGACGTCATCATGTTCGAGAAACATGGTGGCGGGCAGCACCAGATCGGCCTGCAGGGCGGTGGGCGTCATGAATTGCTCATGGACGCAGACGAAGAGATCCTCGCGGGCGAAACCACGGCGCACCTTGTTGGTGTCGGGCGCCACATCGAGCGGGTTGACGTTCTGGATCAGCATGGCGGTGACCGGCGGGCCGCCCTGCAACTCCGCCTCGTCGCCACAAAGCACGGCACCGATGCGCGACATATCCATCACCCGGGTCGTGCGGTCTAGGACGTCCAGCCCCTCGATCAGGGTCTTGTTCCAATGGTAGATGGCGCGCTGGTTCCAGAGTGCCCCGCCGCCCTTGTGCCGCCATTTGCCGGTGATGCTGGGCAGGCAGAGCACGGCATGCAGCGCGGCCGCGCCACCGCGTGAGCGGGCGAAGCCATAGCCCACGCGCAGGAAGGCGCGCTCGGTCCGGCAATAGAGTGCTGCGAATTCCTCAATTTGCGCCGTGGTGAGGCCGGTGATGGCCGCCGCCCATTCCGGGCCACGGCTGGCGAGATGGGCTGCGACATCGGGGCCGAAATCGGTGAATTCGGCCATATAGGCGTGGTCGGCATGGCCATCGCGCAGGGCGATATGCAGCACGGCGCAGGCCAGCGCCGCATCGGTGCCCGGGCGGAGGGCGAGGTGCATATCGGCCACCACGGCGGTGCCACTGCGATAGGGGTCGATCACCACCAGCTTGGCGCCGCGCTCTTTCCGCGCCCGGCTGATATGGGTCATGACATTGACCTGGGTGGCGACGGGGTTGCCGCCCCACATCACGATCAGGTCAGCCTCGGCCATTTCGCGCGCATCGGGGCCGCGAATGCTGCCCAGCGCGGCCATGGTGGCCGATTCCATGATCGAGGTGCAGATGGTGTTCTGCTGCCTGGAATAGCGCATGGCGTGGCGCAGCCGGTGGATGCCATCGCGCTGCAGCAGACCCATGGTGCCGGCGAAGTAATAGGGCCAGACCGATTCGCTGCCATGTTTGGCGGTGGCATCGGTGAAGGCGCCGGCCAGGCGGTCCAGCGCCTCATCCCAGGTGATGGCGCGGAATTGGCCCGAGCCGCGCGGCCCGTTGCGCAGCAGCGGCTGGGTCAGGCGTTCAGGGTGATGCACCCGCTCGGCGTAGCGCGCGACTTTGGCGCAGATGACGCCGGCGGTGTAGCTGTTATCGGCGGCGCCACGCACCCGGCCGATCTGGCTGGGGGAGAGCAGCTCCACCTCCAGGGCGCAGGTGCTGGGGCAATCATGCGGGCAGACGGAGGATGCAAAGGCCATTCGCCATCATAGGCACACAGAACCATAAGCAAAGGAGGGGGATGCTGCCCGAAGGCGGGCGACGAACAGTCAAGTGGCTCAGGCCCATAATATGGCTTGGGACTTACCGGGAGACTCTGATTTGGCGAGATGTTTTGAAAGAAATGCTCGATCCACAGCTGTCGCCGCCCTTGATTCGGAGGGCCAGAACAATGCCTGTCGGGATCAATTTGCCTCTCGCCATCACCCTGACTGGGCTGGCTCAAGCCGCGCTATGTGTGGCTTGGCAGATGCGGGACAGGCCCGGGGCTGACAAGGCGACAAAGACACCAAGCAACCCAGCGACAGGGAGCGATGGCGCGGCAGACAGGTTCTGCACATGGGGGCCGCGGGCAAAGCAACTTCCCGGGTCGCACCGAGCGGGCGGTGTCGGTATCAAGAACTTCGTCTGCCATTACCCCGCAGCATGGCCTGGAGCCTCGCCACATCCTGAAATTGCGCGATGACCGGGCCGAGACGCCGGAGGCTGCCAATAGCTTGGTGAAGGCGCTGCGGGCTGTCTTCAAGCACGGCATCGCCGCTGGGCTGGTGACCGGCGACCCCGCCATGAACG
The DNA here is from genome assembly GCF_040399605.1 of Rhodovarius sp. NCBI lineage: Bacteria > Pseudomonadati > Pseudomonadota > Alphaproteobacteria > Acetobacterales > Roseomonadaceae > Rhodovarius > Rhodovarius sp. Next base: position 8,264 of record NZ_JBBARU010000002.1, read on the forward strand.
TCGCCTATCTGAAGGCCGATGGCGACGGCTTCCACACCTGGACGCAAGAAGAGGTGGAACAGTTCGAGGAGCGGCACCCCATCGGCAGCAAGGCCCGCCTGGCGCTGGCGCTGCTGCTGCACACTGGCCAGCGGCGCAGCGACATCATTGTGTTGGGGCGGCAGCATGTGCGCGATGGCGACAAGCTGGTGTTCACCCAGAAGAAAAACGCCAAGCGCCGGCCTGTGCGGCTGGTGTTGCCGTTTGATGCCGAGTTGCAGGCCATCATCGCCGCAACGCCTGGACCGGCAGGGCTGACATTCCTGCTGAATGACCACGGCAAGCCATTCTCGCCTGACGCCTTCGGCAACCGCTTTCGCCATTGGTGCCGGCAGGCGGGCCTACCGCAATGCTCTGCCCATGGGCTGCGGAAGACGGCGGCCACGCGGCTGGCCGAGGGCGGCGCCACGGCGCACGAAATAATGGCGGTGACCGGGCACCGCACATTGAAGGAGGTGGACCGCTACACCCGGGCGGCAAGCCAGGAACGCCTGGCAGAGAGCGGTATGGCGAGGCTTAGGCCAGCCGTGCCGCAGAACGAAAAAGTCCCACCCAGCGGTGCAACGCCGGAGTGGGACGAAATCGAGACACAAACCATTGATACGAAAGGCTTAGTCAAATGCATGGTGCCCAGAGCCGGAATCGAACCAGCGACACTGCGATTTTCAGTCGCATGCTCTACCAACTGAGCTATCTGGGCGCGAGAGATCGGATAGCCCAAGGCAGGGGGGCTGTCCACCCGGACCCTGCTGATCGGCGAAAAACATTTATGGGGTGCATAGCATCATATCAACCAGGAGGCGTGAGGCCGCGATAGCGTTCCTTTAGCATGCGGCGCAGCAGCTTGCCGGCCTCGCTGCGTGGCAGTTCATCGACGAATTCCACGCCGCGTGGCTGCTTGGGGCCGGCGAGCCGGGCCTTGGCATGGGCCAGCAGCGCCTGGGCATCTGGGCTATGGCCCGGGCGGGGCACCACCACGGCCCAGGGGCGCTCGCCGAAATCGGCATCGGCCACGCCGATCACCCCCACATCGGCCACCATCGGGTGCTCGGCCAAAGCGGTTTCGATTTCGGCCGGATAGATATTCACCCCGCCGGAGAGGATGAGGTCGGCCCTTCGGTCGGAGAGGAAAAGAAAACCATCATCATCGAGATGGCCCAGATCATGCAGCGTGGCCCAGCCTTGTTGGTTATAGGCCTCGGCGGTCTTCTCGGGCGCATTGTGGTAGGCGAAGCGCGCACCACCCTCGAACCAGATGCGGCCAAGCTCGCCCGGCGGCAGGGGGCCGCCGGCATCATCGAGAATATGCACCCGGCCATAGGCCGGGCGGCCGACGCTGCCGGGTTTTTGCAGCCAGGCGGCGCTGTCGATGAAGCAGGTGCCGATGCCTTCGCTGCCGGCATAATACTCACGCAGGATCGGGCCCCACCAATCGATCATCGCCCGCTTCACCGGGATGGGGCAGGGGGCGGCGGCATGGATGGCGCAGCGGTGGCTGGAGAGGTCATGCGCGGCGCGTGCCTCCGCAGGCAGCGCCAACAGGCGCACGAACATGGTGGGCACCCATTGGCTATGGGTGACGCGATGCGCCTCGATCAGGCCCAGGCATTGCTCGGCCAAGAATTTGCGGGTGATGACCGCGGTGCCGCCATGCTCGATGGTGCGCTGGACATAGCGATTGGGGGCGGCGTGGTAGAGCGGCGCGGGCGAGAGGTAGACCGTATTGTCGTCAAAGCCATAAAAACCCTTCCAGCTCATGTCGAATTCCGGGTTGAAGCGGTTTTCATGCGCGATGAGCGGGCGGCGGATGCCCTTGGGCAGGCCGGTGGTGCCGGAGGAATACAGGAATTCGCGGCCGATGGGCCTCTCCGGCAGGGTGCCGGCCGCGCTGGCCATGGCGCGGCGCGCGGCCTCGGTGGTCATGCGCGGCATGGTGGCGGGGAGCTGTGCGGCGAGCGCTTCCAGCCGGGGGGCGTAGATCAGCAGCCGCGCGCCGCTATCTTCCAGCACATAGGCCACCTCATGCGGGCGGAGATGGATCGATAACGGCGTCACCATCAGCCCGGCGCGCTTGGCGCCATAGGAGAGGGCGAGGAAATCGGGCTCATTCTCCAGCAGCAGGGCAATGCCCTCGCCGGGGGCATAGCCCTCGGCCACGAACCATAGCGCGGCCTGGTGGGCGACGGCATCGAGGCTGGCGAAGCTGATTATCTCGCCGCTATCGGCGAAGATGGCGGCCGGCTTTTCGGGTTGGCGCGCGGCCCATTGGCCCAGCAATGGCATGGCGTTTCCTTTTCTTCAGGCCAGCCTGCCAGGGTGGTCGTGCCGGTCAAGCCGTCCTAGCTTTGCCTGACATAAGGGAGAGACACATGGACGTGCGAAATGCGGTGGCGATCGTCACCGGTGGTGCCTCGGGGCTGGGCCTCGCCTCGGCCCGCAAGCTGGCGGCGGCGGGGGCGCGGGTGGTGATCGTGGATCTGGCCAGCAGCCCGGGGGCTGAGATGGCGGCCGAATTGGGCGGCGCCTTTGCCGTGGCCGATGTGACCGATGAGGTCAGCATGAAGGCGGCGGTGGATTTGGCCGAGAGCATGGGGCCGGTGCGCGTGCTGGTGCATTGCGCTGGGCGCGGCGGGGCGCTGCGCATTTTGGAAAAGGACGGCAGCCCGGGTTCGCTCGCGCATTATGAGGCGATCATCAAGGTGAACCTGACCGGCAGCTTCAATGCCCTGCGCCTCGCCGCCGCCGCCATGGCGCGGACGGAGCCGCTGGAGAGTGGGGAGCGGGGCGTTGTGGTGCTCACCGCCTCCATCGCCGGCTATGAGGGGCAGATCGGCCAGATTCCCTATGCATCGTCCAAGGCGGGGGTGATCGGCATGGCGCTGGTGGCGGCGCGGGATCTGGCGTCGAAACTCATCCGGGTTTGCACCATTGCGCCGGGCATCATGGATACGCCGATGCTGGCGAGGCTGCCGGATAATGTGAAGCAGTCGCTCGGCGCCTCAGTGCCCAATCCGGCCCGGCTGGGGCGGCCGGAGGAATATGCGGCGCTGGCCATGCATATCGTGGAAAACGCCTATCTCAATGGCGAGACCATTCGCATCGATGGCGCTTTGCGGATGGCGCCGCGGTAGCGGGGCGATGGCTTTCCAAGGGCCGTAAGGCCCTTGGATTGTAATCATATACTGGCGATCAGCCGCGCTCCACGCAGAGCGCCACGCCCATGCCCCCGCCAATGCACAGCGTGGCCAGGCCGCGCTTGGCACCGCGCCGCGCCATTTCGAACAGCAGGGTGTTCAGCACCCGCGCACCCGAGGCGCCGATGGGGTGGCCGATGGCAATGGCGCCGCCATTGACGTTCACCCGGGTGGTATCCCAGCCCAGATCCTTGTTCACCGCGATGGCCTGGGCGGCGAAGGCCTCATTGGCCTCGATCAGATCCAGGCTGTCGATCGACCAGCCGGCCTTGGCCAGCGCCTTGCGGCTGGCCGGGATCGGGCCCGTGCCCATGATCGAGGGATCAACCCCCGCCGTCGCCCAGGAGACGATGCGCGCCATCGGCGTGATGCCGCGCTTTTCCGCCTCGGCCATGCTCATCAGCACCGCCACGGCAGCGCCATCATTGATGCCCGAGGCATTGCCGGCGGTGACCGTGCCGGTCTTGGAGAAGGCGGGGCGGAGTTTTTGCAGCGTCTCGAAGCTGGTCTCGGGGCGGGGATATTCATCCTCGCTGATGATGATGTCGCCCTTGCGGGTCTTCACCGTGACGGGGGCGATCTCGTCGCGGAAGCGGCCGGCCTTCATCGCCTCGCCCGCCTTTTGCTGGCTATGGGCGGCGAAGTGATCCTGCTCCTCGCGGGTGATCTGGAATTTCTCGGCCACATTCTCGGCCGTGGTGCCCATGTGATAGCCGTGGAAGGCATCCATCAGCCCGTCCTTCAGCATGGTGTCGATCAGGGCGAGATCGCCCATCTTCTGGCCGGCGCGCAGCTGCTGGGCATGCGGGGCCTGGGTCATGCTCTCCTGGCCGCCGGCGACCATAATGCGGGCATCGCCGCTGGCGATTTGCTGCGCCGCCAGCGCCACGGCGCGCAGGCCAGAGCCGCAAAGCTGGTTGATGCCAAAGGCGGTGTGTTCAACCGGGATGCCGGCATTCACACTGGCCTGGCGGGCCGGGTTCTGCCCCGCACCGGCGGCGAGGATCTGGCCTATGATGACCTCATCCACCTCCTCGCCCTTCACGCCCGCGCGGGCGAGGGCGGCCTGGATGGCCACCGTGCCCAGCGCATGCGCCGAGAGCGAGGCAAAGGCGCCGTTGAAACTGCCGACCGGGGTGCGGGCGGCCGAGGCGATGACGATGTCTGACATGGAATTCTCCCGAAAATTGGGGCCAATGTGGCCCCGGCTCAAAGCCCGCGCAACCAGTCTCGTAAAGGGCGCCACATTGCGCTCTCGGCATTCTCGCCCGCCACCATGCCAATATGTCCTGCCTGAGCCACATGCACCCGGGCTCCCGGCATGGTGGCCAGCGGCAGGGAGGCGGCGGGGGGCACGATCCTGTCGCGCTGGGGCACGGCGATGAAGGCCGGCCCGGTATAGGCTTGCGGCCGTACCGCGAGCCCTGCCACCAGCCATTCGCCGCGCGCTGTGTCATTGCGGCCATACCAGCCGGCCAGGGTTTCGCGGGCCACGGGGGCGGCCAGCGGCACGCCATCATTCAGCCAATCCTCCAGCACCACGAAGCGGTGTGCCCGCGCGCCCGCCTGGTCCAGCCGGGCGAAGGCGCGGAATTTTTCGGCGATGCCGAAAGGGTCCAGCATGGCGAAGAGGCTTTGCAGCGCATCCACGCTGAGTGCGCCATGGGCGTCCAGCATCGGCTCGAAGCCGACCAGGGCGGCGGATAGGGCGCGCGGCTGATGCGTGCCAGCGGCGTGGAAATCCCACGGCGTGGCCAGCAGCCCCAGGCCGCGCAGTTTTTCCGGCCGGCGCTGCGCGGCCGCCAGCGCCAGCAACCCCCCCATGCAGTAGCCCACCAGCGCCAGCGGCCCCGGCACCGCGGACATGGCCCTATCCAGCCGGCCGGCCACATGGTCGGTCAGGGTGAAGCGCCGCTCGGTGGGGCCGGGCCAGCCCCAATCGAGCAGAAGCGGGCGAAAACCCTGGCCGGCCAGCCAGCGCATCAGGCTGGCGCCCTCATCGAGGTCCAGCACATGGGCGCGGTTGACCAGGCTGGGGACGAAGAGCACCGCCGGGTCACGAGGATGGCCGTAATCCAGCAGCCGGGCCGCGCCCTCACGCCACAGGATGGGGGCCTCGGCCAATTGGCGAGTATGTGGGTGGCGGCGATAGGCGGCGATGCCGGCCAGCATCGCCCTGTCCTGGGCGATGAGCCGTTGCAGGATGGCGGCGCGGAAGGCCTCAGGGCTTGCTTTTAGGGCGGCGAGTTCGTGGGCGATCCGGCTTGCCTGGGCCTGGGCTGTGCTCGACCTCGGCCAGGCGCCGCTCCAATTCGGCCAGGCGCTGGAGGAGAGCGGCTGCGTCATTGCCGCCATGGCCCGCAGGCTGCTGGCCAGCATATGCATCCCCAGCGGGCGAGGGCCCCGGCGCATCATGGGGCCAGGGGTTGGCATCAGCAGGCCCGCCGAAGGGAAAGCCTGGCATCGCCCCGCCAGGCGGCCATCCCGGCATGCGGCCAAGCCCTGCCGCCTGCGCCCGCCACCAGGCCGCGCCCAATGCCACAGAGGCGGCCCAGGCCTCGGCCAATTCGGGGTCGGCGGCCATGGCTGCCAACTCGCTCTGCCAGAGGGTGATCCAATCCTCGGCCAGCTTGTCCAGGTCCGCGGGCGGTTTCATTCATTCCAGACATTCGGTGCACAACGGGTTTTCATATAGCCGGAGTTTCTAAAGCATGACACTGGACGATAAAGGCGTGCTATCCTCAGATCGCAGAGGGTGTGAGGAAGGCTATCGATGTCACAGAACAAGAAGGTTGAGACCGCACCGGATGCGCAGGCCAATGCCCAGCCGGTGGTGGTGAAGAAATACGCCAATCGCAGGCTCTACAACACGGAAAGCAGCAGTTACGTCACGCTCGAGGATCTGGCGGCGATGATCCGTGCCGGGCGGGATTTCGTGGTCTATGACGCCAAGAGCGGCGATGACATCACCCGCTCCGTCCTCACCCAGATCATTGTCGAGGAGGAGGCGAAGGGGAAAAATCTGCTACCCGAGAGCTTCCTGCGGCAGATGATAGGGTTTTACGGCAATAATATGGGCCAGCTGGTGCCGGGCTACTTGGAATTCGCCATGAGCGGCTTCGCCAAGCAGCAGGAGCAGTGGCGGGCAAGCATGCAGCAGGCCATTGGCGGCTTCAAACCCTTCGATATGCCCTTTGACCTGACCGAGCTGGGCCAACGCAATGTGGCGATGATGGAGCGGGCGATGAGCCTCTTCACCCCGTTTCAGGGCCGGCCGGTGAATGAGGTGGATACGCTCAGGGCCGAAAATGAGGCGCTGAAGGCCGAGATTGCAAAGCTGCGGACCAAATAAGCATTCCAGGCTATGATAGGCGCCGAATCGCGCCCTGCATGAACCCTATCCGCATCCTGCCCGAGACCACCGCCAACCGTATCGCCGCCGGCGAGGTGGTCGAGCGCCCGGCCGCCGTGGTGAAGGAGTTGGTGGAGAATGCGCTGGATGCCGGCGCGCGGCGAATCTCCGTCACGCTGGAGGGCGGCGGCATGGGTCGCATCCTCGTCGAGGATGACGGGCGCGGCATGAGTGCGGCCGATCTTGCGCTCGCGGTGCAACGCCATGCCACCTCCAAGCTGCCCAATGAGGCGACGCTGTTTGCCATCGCCACGCTGGGTTTCCGCGGCGAGGCCCTGCCCAGCATTGGCGCCGTGGCCCGGCTGGCCATCACCGCGCGCCAGGCGGGGGCGGATGCCCATGCCATTATGGTGGAGGGCGGGCGGGTGGGCGCCGTCTCGCCTGCTGCCGGCCCACCTGGCACCCGGGTGGAGGTGGCGGATTTGTTCTTCGCCACCCCCGCCCGGCGCAAATTTCTGCGCAGCCCGCGCAGCGAGGCCGAGCATTCCATTGAGGTGATCCGTCGCCTGGCGCTGGCCTGGCCGGAGGTGGCTTTTCGCGCCAGCATCGATGGAAGGACGATGCTGGAACTGCCAGTGGCAGAGCGCGAGGCGCGGATCAAGGCGGTGCTGGGCAATGGCTTCGCCGCCGCCGCCCTGCCGGTGGCCCGCGCGGCGGACCCTGCGATCTATGGCCTGATCGGCCAGCCCGCGCATTCCCGCGCCACCGCTTCCGAGCAGCATCTGGTGGTCAATCGCCGCCCGGTGCGGGACCCGATGCTGCGCGCGGCGCTCAGGGTGGCCTTTCGTGATGTGATGGAGCAGGGGCGCCACCCTGTGGCGGCGCTGTATCTGGATGTGCCGCCGGAGGTGGTGGATGTGAATGTCCACCCGATGAAGACCGAATTGCGCTTCCGCGATGCTGCCGGGGTGCGTGGGGCGCTGATCTCGGCGTTGCGGGGCGCCTTGGGCGTGGGTGCGGGGGAGGCGGGGGCGCGCCCGGTCTTCCAATGGCAGGCGAAATCCCACCCCGCTGCGCTGCCGGCCAGCTATGCGCCGCGCGGCTTTGCCGAGGTGGGGCTGGAGTTGCTGCCGCCGGCACCGGCTGCGGTGCCGCAGCCTTTGCCCATGGGCTTCGCTGCTGCCCCGCTGCCCGCCGGGCCACTTGGCCGTGCCATAGCCCAGGTGATGGAATGCTACATTCTGGCCGAGGCGCCGGATGGTGCCTTGGTGCTGGTGGACCAGCACGCCGCGCATGAGCGGCTGACGCATGAGCGGCTTTCGGCGCAATTGACCCAGGGCCAGGTTCGCGCCCAGGCGCTGCTGATCCCGGCGGTGGTGGAATTGCCCGCCGCCGACGCCGCCCGCCTGCTGGAGGCCGCCGATGCTCTGTCCCGTCTGGGGCTGGAAATTGAGGGGTTTGGCGGTGGCGCGCTGCTGGTGCGCAGCCTGCCGGCGCTGCTGGGCAACCCCGAGCCGCAAGGCCTGCTGGCGGATATGGCGGCGGAATTGGCGGAATGGGGCGAGGAGACGGCGCTGGGCCGCCGGCTGGATGCGGCAGTGGCACGGCTGGCCTGCCATGGCAGCGTGCGCGCCGGCCGCAGGCTGACGCTGCCCGAGATGGATGCGCTGCTGCGCGCCATGGAGGCCACGCCGCGCGCTGCCACCTGTTCGCATGGCCGGCCCACCTTCCTGCGGTTGGGCTCGGGTGATTTTGCTAAGATGTTCGGCCGGGGCTGAATCAGGCGAAGGGGTTTTCCACCTTCGGCCAATAGGGTTCGGTGAATCGCTCATAGGGGATGGCGGCGAAGTCGCGCAGGATGCCGGCCTCGGCCGCGCAATAGCGCACCCGGGCGGCGATGGGGGCGAAGGCGGCGTAGAAATGTTGGCTCGACTTCACCACCACCATGCGTTTATCGGCCAGCACGCAGCCCAGCCCGGTGAAGGCATCTGGGTTGAAGACCTGATTGCGCTCTGAGCCGATGATGATGTGAATGCCCTCAGCCTCCACCCAGGCGGCCGGGCCCAATTGCCGCACGCCGCCGGAGAGTGCGGTCTGCACATGGCTGTCCAGCACGCGGTGCACGCGCACCATCAGGTCCAGCGGATCGCCCGACATCACGCCGCATTTGCCGCCCAGGCGCAGTGGGAAGCGCGCGCCCTCGCCGGCCTCCTGGCAGAAGGCGACCGCCACGGGGTCCCAGAAGACGCCAATGGCGGCGTTTTGGACGCCACGGCGCAGCATGGCGGCCAGCATGGCCGTGCAATCCGATGGCGCGCCGCCGCCGGCATTGTCCGAGGTTTCGGCGACCACCGTCAGGCCGGGGCCGACCAGCGCGATGTCGATGGCCTGGTCGGGGGTGTCGAAGCGTTTGCGGGTGGTCTCGCGCAGCTCCCAAATGCGCCCTGCCCAGCGCTCGGCGGTGGCCTGGGCATGGGCGGCATCGCCATCGGCCACGGCCAGCACCACGGCGCCGACATGGGGCACATCGCCCCAGGGGAAGCCATGGGCGAAGGAGAGGGAGAGGATTTGGCCTGATTTTTCCTCGGCCTGCATGTCGGCGATGATGGATTTCATCGGCTCAATGGGCGTGTGCCACATATTGATCATGCGCAGGCGGTGATAGGCCATGACCGGGCGGATCTCCCCCCGCGCGGCGCGCAGGGCGAGCGAGAAGACCTCCTCGGCGCGCTCTGTCATGTCGATATGCGGGTATTCCTTATAGGTGATGACAATATTGGCCTGGCTGCGCAGCGTTTCATCGAGATGGCAATGCAGGTCGAGTTCGACGCCGATGATGGTGTCAGGCCCGACAATGGCCCGCGCCCGGGCGACGAGGTCGCTTTCGCAATCATCATAGCCCTCGGCCACCATGGCGCCATGCAGGTTGAGCAGCACCATCTCGACCGGCCCTGCGGCTTTGAGATCGGCCAGGATGAGGTCGCGCAGCCCCTCATACACCGCACGGATGGTGGTGCCTGAGGGCTGGGCATTGGCGGTCAGGCTTTCGATCACCTCGATGCCGTGTTCGGCAGCGAGCCGGCGCCAGGCGATGAGTGGGATATTGCCCCAGGCAGGCGCCTCCAGGCTGGCGCCGGTGCGGCGATAGCTGGCCTCGTGAAAGCCGCCATGGCCGGTGGGGATGGGCGAGAAGGTATTGGTCTCGGTCAGCAGCGCCGCCATGAACAGTTTCATCGGTGATCCATGCCCCTCATTGTGCCTGGAGAGCATGGCCGATGCGGCTGCGGCGCTACAAGGGGCGGGCTGCTCAGCGGCCCTGGAAGACAGGGTCGCGCTTTTCGCGGAAGGCGGCCAGGCCCTCTTTCACATCCTCGCTTTGCTGGCTGGCCTTGGCGCGGGCGGCGCAGCCTGCCGCGTCGAATTCACCGCGGGCGATCTCGTTCAGGCCGCGTTTCATGCCCTGCACGGCCAGCGGCGCCATGGCGGCGATGCGCGTGGCGAGCGCATCCACCGCGGCGTCCAGCCCCTCAGCCGGGACCATCTGGGTGATATAGCCAATGGCCAGGAGTTCCGGCGCCTGGAGCTTCTCGGCGGTCAGGAACAGGCGCTTGGCGTTGTTCAGCCCCAGGCGGGATGCGTAACGGAGCATGCCCGAGGGGTAATAGTGAATACCGAGCCGGGCGGCGGGCATGAACATTTCCATGCTGTCCACGCCGATGCGGAAATCGCAGCACAGCGCGAGATCGGTGCTGCCGCCATAGACGCCGCCATTGAGCCGGCAGATCACCGGCACGCGGAGATTTTCCAGCAGACTCGCCACATCCTCGAAGCTGAGTTGCGGCCCCCCGGTGGTGACGGCGGCATCCGGCCGATTGGCAAGATCGCCCAGGTGGTAGCCGGCCGAAAAGGCGCGGCCGGTGCCGGTGAAGACCAGCACGCGAAGGCTCTGGTCGGCCTCCACCTCGGCCAGCAACTTGCCCAGCGCCAGCAGATCATCGGGTTCGATCCGGTTCAGATGGCGCGGCCGGTTCAGCCGCAAGGTGGCGATGGCGCCCTGGCGGGTGAGGATGGGGGTGGTGGCTTCTTCCGTCATTAATCCTGGACCTTTGTTGTGGTCAGGATAGTGCAAAGGGGGCTGAGCGGAAGCCTGCCCCAGATCTCGTCGCTTCAGCTCATGAAAATATCGGTGCTGCCTTGGAGGCCGCGTGTCCAAACGGCCAGACCATCAAGACCGGTGCCGGGCGCCAGCCAAAGCGCCCCCTCGGATGTTTTCGCGAGGCCAGGTTGCACATCGGCCGGGAAGGGCTGCGCATCATCGGCAATGCCGATCCAGACATGGACATTGTGCTGATGGGCCATGCCCACCAGCACCGCGCCATAGGCCGCGTTGAGGCTATCGGTTTTGGAGCGGCTGCAGAAGAGGGGCGAGACCGACCAGCTATCGGGGAGGGAGTGGTGCGTGGCTGTGGGGGTGATCTGGCAGAACGCCCCTTCATTCTCCAGCCGGAACCTCATCGCTACCAAGGCGGCATGGCCGCCCAGAGGAGATTGCGGGGCAAGCCCATGCGCCAACGCTTCCTGCGTCATGGTCAAATTCCTTTCGATCCATGAGGGAACTTACGCATGGAGGAATTGCCGTTCGGTTAATCGCGGCGCAGGTGGTGATGGAAATTTGCTCCTACCTTGTCAGGCATCAGCCTAAGGCCGCGGCTACCCTCTGCTGTGCCTTGGCATCGAGACGCAGGCCCAGCTTGCTGCGCCGCCACAGCACATCATCGGCGTTGCGGGCCCATTCATGGTCGCGCATCCAGGATATCTCGCGTGATGTCAGCCCCGCGCCAAAATTCTCGCCCATATCGGCCGGGCCACGCGCGCCGCCCAGCATGGCCTCCAACTCGCTGCCATGGGTCCGCACCAGGCGCGGCAGGCCTTGGAGCCAAGGGTAGCGCCGGGCCATCTGAGCCTCGAAGCCGGCCAGGCTGAGGCCTCCCAGATCGCCGCCTGGCAGCATGGCCCCCCCCGTCCAGGCCATGCCCTTGCGGCCCAGCGCCGCGCCCACCAGCCCCACCGCCTCCTCGGCCAGGCGGCGATAGGTGGTGATTTTCCCGCCATAGATATTGAGCAGCGGCGCCCCGGCCAGGTCGAGCTTCAGCACATAGTCGCGCGTCACCGCCGATGGATTCTCAGCACCATCATCGAAGAGCGGCCGCACGCCGGAATAGCGCCAGATGATATCGGCCGGGCTCACCGGCCGGCGGAATTGCCCTGAGACGGCGGCGCAAAGATAGGCGGCCTCCTCCGCCGTGCAGGTGGCGGTGGCGGCATCGCCCGTATGGGGCATATCGGTCGTGCCGATCAGCGAGAAATCGCGCTCATAGGGAATGACAAAGACCACCCGGCGGTCGTCATTCTGCAGGATATAGGCCTGCTCACCGGCATAAAGCCGGGGCACGACAATATGGCTGCCACGGATGAGCCGCACGCCGCCCTCGGGCTTGGCATGGGCCGCGGCCAGCGCCTGGGCCACCCAGGGGCCGGCGGCATTGATCACCGCCCGCGCCCGCAATGCGCGGCCATTGCTCAAGGTTACCTCCCAATAGCCGGGCTGACGGGCGGCATTGGTGAAGCTGGTATGGGTGGCGATCTCGGCGCCGCGTTGCGCTGCATCACGCGCATTGAGCAGCACCAGCCGGCTATCCTCCACCCAGGCATCGGAATAGGCGAAGGCGTGGGTGAGGGCCTGGCAGAGCGGTTGGCCAAAGGCATGGCCCTGGGTGCGAAACGCCTGTGCCCCCGGCAGCGTGGCGCGGCGGGCCAGATGATCATAAAGAAACAGTCCGGCGCGGATCATCCAGCGCGGCCGCATCTGGGGCCGGTGCGGCAGCACGAAGCGCAGCGGCCAGATGATATGCGGCGCCATGCGCAGCAGCACCTCACGCTCGGCCAGCGCCTCGCGCACCAGGCGGAACTGGTAATTCTCCAAATAGCGCAGCCCGCCATGGATCAGCTTGGAGGAGGCCGAGGAGGTGGCCTGTGCCAAATCTCCCCGCTCGACCAGAAGCACCTTATGGCCGCGCCCGGCCGCATCGCGGGCGATGCCCGCGCCGTTCACGCCCCCGCCCACCACCAGCATGTCGCAGTCTGAACCGGGATGATCCACGCGCCCTCCTGTCCACGCCCTGCAGGTTTCATATGGGCAAGTCGGGCTTATCGGCAAATCCCTTGAGGCGTCACCATCTGGCCAATATGGTATATCGCCCCCATGTTCAGCGTAGATAAGGAGAGGCCCATGACCATCACCCGCGAAACCGCCATTCTGGGAGGCGGATGCTTCTGGTGCCTCGATGCCGTTTATCGTGAGCTGCAAGGCGTGATCGAGGTGGAGAGCGGCTATGCCGGCGGCCATCAGGCGAATCCTACCTATGAGCAGGTCTGCGCCAAGCGCACCGGCCATGCTGAGGTGGTGCGCGTGGTCTTCGACCCCTCCGTCGTCAGCTACACTGATATTCTGCGGATTTTCTTCACCATCCACGACCCGACCACGAAGGACCGCCAGGGTGCTGATGTCGGCCCGCAATACCGCTCCATCATCATCGCCCAGGATGATGCCCAGATGGCCATCGCGCGCGAGGTGATGGCCGAAATTGAAGGGCTGAAACTCTGGGGCGGCGCGCTGGTGACCGAATTGGTCGGCCCGCAGACCTATTGGCCGGGCGAGGCCGAACACCAGGATTACTATCGCCTCAACCCCTGGTCGGGCTATTGCCGCGCGGTGGTGGGCCCCAAGGTCGCCAAATTCCGCAAGAATTTCATGGCCCGCCTGAAGGAGAGCGTTTGATGTTCGGCGCCAAACCCGCCCCGCAGAGCTTCCCGGTCAGCAAGACCGAGGCCGAATGGCGTGCCATTCTCCGCCCCGATGCTTACCGGGTGCTGCGCGAGCACGGCACCGAGCGGGCCGGCACCAGCCCGCTCAACAATGAAAAGCGCGCCGGCACCTTCACCTGTGCGGGGTGCGGCACGGCGCTGTTTCAGGCCGATACCAAATTTGAGAGCGGCACCGGCTGGCCCAGCTTCTTCGCGCCCATCGATGGCGCGGTGGCCACCACCACTGATCGCAGCTTCTTTATGACCCGCACCGAGGTGCATTGTGCGCATTGTGGTGGCCATCTCGGCCATGTCTTCCCCGATGGGCCGCCGCCCACCGGCCAGCGCTATTGCATGAATGGCGTGTCTCTCGGCTTCATGCCTGCCGACTAAATCCCTCCGTCTTGCCATGGCCGCCGCTCTGTAGTTTGTGGAGGTCCCCCCTTCGATGAGTCTCAGCTTCATGTGGCGCGCCTTCTATCCAATGCTGCTCTGTCTGGCGCTGGCCGTTCCGGCCAATGCCGATATGGTTTTTGTGCTGAATTCGGGCGATGCCTCGATCTCCGTTCTGGATGCGCGGGAGCGATCTGAACTGCGCCGTATGCCGGCCCTGCGGGAGGTGCATCATGCCGTGCTCACCCCCGATGGCAGCACGCTGGTGGTGGGCGATAGCGGCGGCAATGAGTTAATTTTCCTGGATCCGAGCACCGGCGAGCTGCGCAACCGTGTGCGGGTTTCCAACCCCTATCACCTGGAATACAGTCCGGACGGCAAATACCTTGTCGTCGCCAGCCTCCGCCGGGACCAGGTGGATATCTACGATGCCGGGACCATGGCGCTGCTCGGGCGTCTGCAACAGCCCGATAAGCCGAGCCATATCGCCTTCAGCCCCGATAGCCGCTTCGTCTATGTCACTTTGCAGGGCACTGGGGAGGTTGTGGCAATCGATTTATCCACCCGTGCGGCGGCCTGGACCGTCGCTGTGGGGCCCGAGCCTGCCGGCATCATCTGGCATCGCGGCCGGCTGATCATCGGCCTGATGGGCTCCACCGACTTCGTTCAGCTTGACCCGACGACCAAGGCGGTCTCGCGCGCCTTTTCTGTTGGCCGTGGCGCCCATGTGGTGGTCCCCTCGCCCGATGGGCGCAGCCTCTATGCCACCGCCCGGGTGGAATCGGGGCTCTGGGAGGTCGATGCCGAGACGCTGGAGGTCAAGCGCCGCTTTGACGTGCCCGGCGGGCCGGATTGTATTTCCTTTGACCCCGATGGGCGGCTTTGGATGACGCTGCGCTGGCTCGGCCGGGTTGGCGTGCTTGACCCGCGCACCGGCACGCTGGAGCAAATTCGGGTTGGCCGCAGCCCCCATGGCATCTTCGTCATGCCGAGGCGTGATGGCATGCGGGCGGATTTTGCCGCGATCATGCCCGGCGCGGTCTCGGGCAGCCGCCCGCTGCCGCGCCCTCTGCAGGCACGCCAGGGTGAAATCCCGGCCGACCGGCCGGTGCCGCCGGTGATGAGTGCGGCCCCCAGCCTGGCCCCGGGGCCCAGCGTCCAGCCAACCCGCAACAGCCGCCGCGCGGGGCTGGATATGCCGATCCTGACCGTCACCCCGGTTCGGGTGGAGACGTTCCGCTGATGCTGCGCCGCGCCCTATTGGGCGGGCTTTTGGCATCACCGGCGCTGTCGCAGACCTGCCGCCGCGGCACCTTGTACCTCACCATCGATACCGGCTGGTCGCGTGAGGCCGAGCAGATCGCGGAGGTGCTGCGCCGCCGTGAAGTGCGTGCGACCCTGTTCCTGGCGCAGGAACCGAGCTTCCGGGGGGACCGCACGCTCGATGCCAGTTGGGCACCCTTCTGGCGCGCCCGGGCGGCCGAGGGGCATGTATTCGCCAGCCACACCTGGCGGCACTGGTATTTCGCCGGCGATGCCGGGCCAGGGCGCACCCGCTATGCCTCCCGCCGCCAGGAAGGGGCTGAACTGCTGGACCAGGCCGCGCTCTGCGCTGAACTAGCCCGCCCGATAGAGGCCTTGCGCGCCATGGTGCCCGACGCCACCGTGCTGCCGCTCTGGCGCGCACCCGGTGGCATCGTGACCCCAGAGGCCCGGCGCATGGCCACCGCCTGCGGCCTGCGCCATCAGGGTTGGACGGCGAATGGTTTTCTGGGCGACGAACTCGCCAGCGAAACCCACCCCAATGCTGCGCTGCTGCAGCGCAATCTGGACAAAATCCGTGATGGAGAGGTGCTGGTGATGCATTGGGGCGTGCGCAGCCGGCGGGAGCCCTTTGCCGGGATTTTTGATGCGCTGATCGGCGGATTGCAGGCCCGGGGCTTTTGTTTCAGGCCCCTGCCGCCACATGGCGTGTGATGGAATTCTTTGAGGATCATTACCTGCGCCTTGTCACCTTCCTCTTCGAGGGGGCGGTGCAGCCGGCACTCTATCATCTGGGCCTGATGGAATGGGCTGAGGATGGCTATGACTGGCTCGATTTTTTCCTCTTCGGCCTGCTGCAGGTGGGGGTGGTCTATGTGATTTGCCGGCCGCTGGAGGCCTGGCGGCCGGTGGAGCGCGGCCAATCTGCCCGGGCCGTGCGCACCGATGTGGTCTATACGCTGCTGGCCCGTCTGGGGCTGCTGCCGCTGCTGGGCTTTGTGCTTTTTGCCGCCACCCAGGTGCGGCTGGAGGCGCTGCTGGCCGATAGCGGCTGGATTCCGCCGACGCTGGAAGGCGTCTTCCCCAGCCTGCGGGAGACGCCCCTGCTGGCCTTTGCGGTTTATGTCGTGGTGCTGGATTTCTTTGAATATTGGCGCCATCGCTTTCAGCATGAATGGCGCTGGTGGTGGTCGTTGCATGCGATTCATCACGCCCAGGTGCATATGACATTCTGGACCGATGACCGGAACCATGTGCTCGATGAGGTGCTGGCGGCGGCCTGGCTTGCCGGCCTCGCGGTGCTCCTTGGCGTGCCGCCGGGACAATTTCCCATCATTTTGATGGTGCTGCGCCTGGCGGAGAGCGTCTCGCATGCCAATGCGCGCATTCATTTCGGATGGCTGGGGGAGAGGCTGTTGGTGAGCCCGCGCTTCCACCGGCTGCATCATGGCGTGCTCAGCATCGGCGCTTCAGGCAAGAACTATGCGGTGTTGCTGCCGATCTGGGACTGGGTGTTCGGCACGGCGGATTTCCGCCGTGATGCCTTCCCCCACACGGGCGCCCCCGGAACGCCTGAGGCCTATAGTCGCGGCGGGTGGCTGCGCCAGCAGATCGAGGGCGTGCGGCAATTGGCCCGGGTGCTGCGCGGCCGGGGCGAAAAGCCCCAGGCACCAAGAGTGCCGGCGGAGTAGTCTACCCCGCCGGCGCTCTGGATTAGGCCTTGGTCTTATAGACGTCGATAATGTCGGCGAGCAGCTTCAGCGCCTCTTCCTTCGGCCGCTGGAAGGCGTTGCGGCCGACGATGGAGCCATTGCCGCCGCCGGCATGGATGGCGCGCACCTCGCCCAGCAGCGCATCAGCGCCCTTGGCCTCACCGCCCGAGAACACCACCAAACGCCGACCATTGAAGCAGGCCTTGACGATATGGGCGATGCGGGCGGCGGCGTCCTTCACTTCCACGGGGTGGGACTGGTAGGTCTTCTTCGCGGCATCGAGGAAGATGGCCTCGGTGGGCGGCTTCACCTTGATGATATGCGCACCCATCAGGGCGGCCATATGGGCGGCATAGGCTGCGATATCGAGGGCGGTTTCGCCCACCTTGTCCAGCATCGGGCCGCGCGGATAGCTCCACACCACCACGGCGAGGCCCACGCTCTTGGCCTCCTCGGCCATCTCGCGCAGCTCTTCCATCATCTCGAACTGGTATTCGCTGCCGGGATAGATGGTGAAGCCGATGGCCGAGCAGCCCAGGCGCAGGGCATCCGCCACGGTCGCCGTCACCGCCTGGTCCTTGGTGGTGGAGAGGCTGTTGGAGCTGTTCACCTTCAGGATGGTCGGGATGCAGCCGGCAAAGCTGGCGGCGCCGGCCTCGATCGGCCCAAGCGGGGCGGCATAGGCATTCAGCCCTGCCTCGATCGCCAATTCGAAATGGTAATGCGGGTCATAGGCCGCGGGGTTAGGGGCGAAGCTGCGCGCCGGGCCATGCTCGAAACCCTGATCCACCGGCAGGATGACCATGCGGCCCGTGCCACCGAGCTTGCCGGTCATCAGAATGCGGGCGAGGTTGGCCTTGGTGCCGGGATTGTCGCTCTCATACCAGGAGAGGATTTCCTTGACCTTGCGGGTGAGTTTCATGACCTACGTTCCTTTACGGCTGGCCGGGCTTTAGCAAAGCCTCGGGCGTGCTGGAAGCCCATGCACGCAGGTCAGGCAATCACCACCCAATGGGTCGTCATATGCGCGGCCGGTTTTTCGGCGCCCTCGGCGAAGATCAAGATATCGCCATAGATCATCCGCTTGCCTGCCTTCACCACCCGGGCCTGTGCCACCAGTGGGCCTGGGCCGGCGGGGGCCAGAAAATTCACATTCATGCTGCTGGTCACGCTGTTGTCGCGCCCGGCATTGGTGGAGAGCAGCGCGGCCCAGAACGCCATATCCGCCAGGCCCATCAGCACGGGGCCTGAGATGGTATTGCCCGGCCGCAGCAGATCAGCATGGGCAGGCAGGCGCAGGGAGGCCTGGCCGCCCTCGGCTGCCAGCAATTCCACCCCCCAAATCCGGGTGAGGGGTAGATGCTCATGCATGAAGGCCTGCAAAATTTTGATGTCGTTCATGCCGGCTCTCCTGCGATAGCCCGGCCAAGGCAAGGGTTGGCCCCCATCCAGTAGCAAAGATCCGCCGGGCGATTGATGGCAAATAGGGAAAAATCCGCCCGCAGTCCGGGCGCCAGTACGCCACGGTCGGCCAAGCCCAGGGCTGCCGCCGCGTGGCGGGTGACGCCCAGCAGTGCCTCGGGCACGGTCATGCGGAAGAGGGTGCAGCCGAGGTTGAGCATCAGCAGCAGCGAGCGCGCCGGGGAGGAGCCGGGGTTCATGTCGGTGGAGAGCGCCATGCGCACCCCCAGCCGGCGCATCGCCGCCACATCCGGATGGGCGGTCTCGCGCAGGGTGAAGGCGGCACCGGGCAGCAGCACGGCCACCGTGCCGGCTGCCGCCATGGCGGCCAGACCCTGCACGTTGGCGCGTTCGAGATGGTCGGCGCTCAGCGCGCCATGGGCGGCGGCGAAGGCGGCGCCACCCTGGTCGGTCAATTGGTCGGCATGCAGTTTCACCGGCAGGCCGGCGGCTTTCGCGGCGGCGAAGACCCAGGCGGTTTCCTCATTGGTGAAACCGATGGAATCGGCGAAGGCATCCACCGCATCGGCCAGCCCCTCGGCGGCGGCCAGTGGAATGATCTGCTCGGCGACGGCCTTGGCATATTCTGCCCGGCGGCCGGCATATTCCGGCGGTGTGGCATGGGCGGCCAGCAGGGTGGTTCGCACATCCACCCGGCGCTTGGTCGCCAGCGCGCGGGCGACGCGCAGTTGCTTCATCTCATTGGCGGCATCGAGACCATAGCCGGATTTGATCTCGATGGTGGTCACCCCCTCGGCCAGCAGGCCGTCTAGGCGGGGCAGGGCGGATGCCATCAGCGCGGCCTCGCTGGCCGCGCGGGTGGCGCGCAGGGTGGAGAGAATGCCCCCGCCGGCGCGGGCAATTTCCTCATAGCTGGCCCCGCCCAGGCGCTGCTCGAATTCCGCCGCGCGGTCGCCGCCGAAGACCAGATGGGTGTGGCAATCGATCAGCCCCGGGAGCAGCCAGGCGCCGGCGCAGTCGAATTCCTGCGCCGCCGATTGCGGCAGCGCGGCCAGCTTTCCCACCCAGGCGATGCGGCCATCATTGACCGCCACCGCGGCATTTTCGATCACCCCCAGCGCGTCATCGGCCATGGTGGCGGCGTGGCAGTTCAGCCAGACTGCATCATACATTCAGAATTCTCCGCTCAAGGCTGAGAAGCGCCCGGCGCGCACCAGGGCGGAGACGGCGGCGATATCGGGGGCCATCAGCCGGTCCCTCTCCCAGAAGCCCGCCACGCCGCGCACCAGCGCATGCGCCGCCTCCAGCCTGGCCGAACTGCGCAGCGGCCGGCAGAAATCCACCGCCTGGGCTGCCGCCAGCAGCTCGATCGCCAGCATATCGGCCAGGTTGCGGTACATGGGCCGCAGCCGCAGCGCCGCGCCGGTGGCCATGCTCACATGATCCTCCTGATTGGCCGAGGTGGGCAGGCTGTCGGTCACTCTGGGGTTGGCGAGGTGGCGATTTTCCGCCGCCAGGGCGGCGGCAGTGACCTGGGCAATCATGAAGCCCGAATTCACCCCGCCCTCGCGCACCAGGAAGGCGGGAAGGCCGGAGAGGGCGGGGTCGATCAGCAGCGCCACCCGCCGCTCGGAGATCGCGCCGGTTTCGGCCAGGGCGAGGGCCATGTGGTCAGCCGCGAAGCCCACCGGCTCGGCATGGAAATTGCCGCCGGAGAGCACTTCGCCGTCCACCACCAGCGGGTTGTCGGTCACCGCATTCGCCTCGCGCTCCAGGATGGCGGCAGCATGGTCGAAGGCATCGAGGCAGGCGCCCAGCACCTGGGGCGTGCAGCGGATGGAATAGGGGTCCTGCACCCGCGGGTCATCCACCCGGTGGCTTTCGCGGATCGCGCTGCCGGCCATCAGCCCGCGCAAAGCTGCGGCCACGCGAATTTGCCCTGGCTGGCCGCGCAATGCATGGATGCGTGGGTCGAAGGGCGTGTCGGAGCCGCGCAGCCCCTCAGTGGCGAGTGCGGCGGCGACCAGCGCGGTGGCAAAGAGCCGCCGGCCGCGAAACAGCGCATCAAGTGCGATGGCGGTGGAGACCTGGGTGCCATTGAGCAGCGCCAGCCCCTCCTTTGGCCCCAGCACCAGCGGTGGCAGGCCGATCTGGCGCAGCGCCTCGGCCGCAGGCACCTCCACGCCGCGCAGCAGGGCGCGGCCCTCGCCCACCAGCACCAGCGCGAGATGGGCCAGCGGCGCCAGATCGCCCGAGGCGCCAACCGAGCCGCGCGAGGGGATGATGGGCAGGACATCCTCGTTCAGCAGCAGGATCAGCGCCTCCACCACCTCCGGCCGCACGCCGGAGGCGCCACGCGCCAGGCTCAGAGCCTTGAGGGCCAGCACAAGGCGGACGATGCGCGGCGCGAGTTTCTTGCCCACCCCCGCAGCATGGCTGCGCAGCAGGTTGAGTTGCAGCGCGGCCAGGGCCTCAGGCGCGATGGAGGTCTGCGCCAGCTTGCCGAAGCCGGTGTTGACGCCATAGAGCGGCGCGCCGCTGGCCAGCGCCGTGGCCAGGCTGGCATGGCTGGCCTGGACGGCGTGCTGCCAGCCTGGCGCGAGTTCGAGCCTATTGCCCTCGCCCACCGCTCGCAGGGTGTCGAGGCTGGCCCGGCCCGGGGTGATGGCGTCACGCATGCGTTGTGACCTCTGGTTGCTGCATCATAGGGCCAGCTTGCAGCCCCGCGCCGGCTTTGCAACCGCTAAACAAAGACGGCCTCGCGGCCTTAGGCAAACAAAGACGGCCGCGCGGCCTCAGGGCAGAGATGGTAGGTCGAGGCCAAATTCCCGGGCGCAATCGCGGGCAATGTCATAGCCGGCATCGGCATGGCGCATCACGCCGGTGGCGGGGTCATTCCACAGCACGCGTTTGAGCCGCCTTGCGGCATCTGCCGTGCCATCGGCCAGAATCACCATGCCAGAATGCTGCGAATAGCCCATGCCGACGCCCCCGCCGTGATGCAGGCTGACCCAGGTGGCGCCCGATGCGCAATTCAGCAGGGCATTGAGCAGCGGCCAATCGGATACCGCATCCGAGCCATCCATCATCGCCTCGGTCTCGCGGTTGGGCGAGGCGACGGAGCCACTATCGAGATGGTCGCGGCCGATCACCACGGGGCCTATTTCGCCCCGCGCCACCATCTCATTGAAGGCGAGGCCCAGCCGGTGCCGCTGCCCCAGCCCCACCCAGCAGATCCGCGCCGGCAGGCCCTGAAAGGCGATGCGCGCGCGGGCCATGTCCAGCCATTGGTGCAGATGCGCATCATCGGGGATCAATTCGCGCACCTTGTCATCGGTTTTGCGAATGTCATCCGGGTCGCCGGAAAGCGCGGCCCAGCGGAAGGGGCCGATGCCGCGGCAGAAAAGCGGGCGGATATAGGCCGGCACGAAGCCCGGAAAGTCGAAGGCGCGGGCCAGCCCCTCATCGCGGGCGACCTGGCGGATATTATTGCCGTAATCGAGCACGGCGCTGCCCATTTTCTGGAAATCGAGCATGGCCTGGACATGCACGACCATGGATTTTTTGGCGGCGGCGGCCACGGCGGCGGGGTCGCTTTCGCGCTTGGCCTCCCATTCGCCCACGGACCAGCCGGCGGGCAGATAGCCATTCACCGGGTCATGCGCTGAGGTCTGGTCGGTGACGATATCGGGCACCACGCCGCGGCGCACCAGTTCGGGGAAGACCTCTGCGGCATTGCCGAGCAGGCCGACGGAAATCGGGCGGTCGGTGCCGCGGATCATCGCCAGCGCGGTGTCGAGATCATCGGCCTTATAATCAAGGTAGCGGGTTTCCAGCCGCTTCTCGATGCGGCTGGCCTGGCACTCCACCGCCAGCACCGAGGCGCCGGCGAACACCCCGGCCAAGGGCTGGGCGCCACCCATGCCGCCCAAACCGCCAGTAAGAATCCATCGGCCGCGCAAATTGCCGCCAAAATGCTGGCGCCCGGCCTCGACAAAGGTCTCATAGGTGCCCTGCACGATGCCCTGGGTGCCGATATAGATCCACGAGCCGGCGGTCATCTGGCCATACATCATCAGGCCGAGGCGATCGAGCTTGGAAAAATGTTCCCAATTGGCCCAGGCGGGGACGAGGTTGGAATTGGCGATCAGCACACGCGGCGCATCGGCATGGGTTTCGAAAACACCCACCGGCTTGCCGGATTGCACCAGCAAGGTCTGGTTTTCCTCCAGCCGCTTCAGCGTCTCCACGATGCGGTCATAGGAATTCCAGTCCCGCGCCGCGCGGCCGATGCCACCATAGACCACAAGCTCGCCCGGCCTTTCGGCCACCTCATCATCGAGGTTGTTCATAAGCATGCGCAGCGGCGCCTCGGTGGACCAATGCTTCGCGTTCAGCGTGAGGCCGCGCGGGCTGCGGATGGATGGCGCGTTGCGCAGACGGGGGTTCATCAGGCACCCTTTCGATAGGAAAAAGCCTGTGCGAAGCGGCCCAGAATATGCGCGCCGCAGGTGGTGGCCTCATAGCGCGGCTCGGTGGCACCCAGCGCCCGCGGGTCGATGGGGGC
The DNA here is from genome assembly GCF_040399605.1 of Rhodovarius sp. Lineage (NCBI taxonomy): Bacteria > Pseudomonadati > Pseudomonadota > Alphaproteobacteria > Acetobacterales > Roseomonadaceae > Rhodovarius > Rhodovarius sp. The sequence continues at coordinate 31,070 of NZ_JBBARU010000002.1, forward strand.
GGCGAAATTCGGGTCATAGAAGGTGGCGATGGAAAACCGCTCATGCCCCGAGCGGTTGACCACCCGGTGCGGTGTGCTGGCGAAGCGGTCATTGCTCCAGCGGCCCAGCAAATCCCCCACATTGACCACCAGCGTGCCGGGCAGGGGAGGGGCGGGGATCCATTCACCCGTGCTGCGCTCGCGCACCTCCAACCCCCCGCTATCATCCTGCCAGAGCAGGGTGATGCAGCCGAAATCGGTATGCGGTGCGACGCCGAAGCCATCATGGTCATCGGGGGGCTGCGGCGGGTAGAAAATCGCCTGGGTGCGCTGCAGGGGCAGGGTATAATGCGGTGCGAAGAAATTCTGCGGCAGGTCCAGGCTCAGCGCCACCGCCTCCAGCAGCCTGGCACCGCAGCGCGCCATGGCGGCGAAATAGGCCTCCATGGCCGGGCGCAATTCGGGCACCGCCGCCGGCCATTGATTGGGGCCGCGCAGTTTTTCACCGGCCAGTACCGCCGGGTGCTCCTCCGCCAGGTCCAGGCCGATGGAGAAGAATTCCTTGAGATCGGGCTTGGTTGCGCCCTCCATCACCGCGCCGCCGGCGGCATGCCAGCCGCGATGGACGAGATTGGCCCGGGTCAATTGCTTGACCTCCGGCGGCTGGTGGAAGAAGTGCCTGGCCGCCGCTGCGGCCTGCGCGATCACCTGAGGAGCAACACCATGCCCGCGCAGATAGAAAAACCCAGGCCCTGTGCAGGCCGCCCGGATTTCTGCCGCCACCGAAGGCAAATCCGCTCCGGTCATGTCGATCACCGGCAGGGTATTCTGGACGACTGGGTGGGGCATGGTGCATCCTTGGACAATTAGGTTCAAACTATGCCCGTGGCCTGACAGGTCAACCGCCAGGACCGACATCCGGAGAGCATGATGACAAAGCCCCTTCTCACCCGCCGCGCCGCCGGCCTCGCCGCAGCCGCCGTGCTCGCGCCGCTGGCCGGCGCGCGCGCCAATAACCTGGACAAGGCGCGCCGCGCTGGCGAGTTGCTGATCGCCACCGAACTCCATTTCGCCCCCTTTGATTTCACCGAGGGCGGCCGCCAGGTGGGCATGAACAGCGAACTCTTCGCCGTGGTAGGTCAGGTGCTGGGCTTTCGCATTCGCTTCCAGGACCTGCCCTGGCCGGGTGTTCTCCCGGGCCTGGAGGCAGGGCGTTTTGACCTTGTGGCCGGCCCCGCCACCATTACCCGTGCGCGGATGGAGCGCTACCGCTTCACCGCCCCCATCGCGAACGCCACGGTCGCGCTGCTCAAGCGCAGCAATGACAGCACGATCGGCAAGCCTGAGGACATCAACGGCAAGACCGTCGCCTCCGCCCAGGCAACTGCCCAACTCGCGCAGTTGCAGGCTTACATCGCGCGGATGAACTTCAACACCCAGGTGCGCGAATACCAGTCCTTCAGCGAGGCCTATGCGGACCTCGCCGCCGGGCGCGTCGTCGCCGTCGCCAATTCGCTGCCCAATCTCGCCTATGTGGCGCAGCAGCGTCGCGGCGCCTTTTCGGTGGTGAGCCCGCCCTTCGGTGCATCGCTGTATTTCGGCTATCTGGGCCGCAAGGATGCCGAAACCGCGCCGCTGATCGATGCGATCGATGGTGTGATCGACACCATGCGCAGCGATGGCCGGCTGGCCGCGCTGCAGACCAAATGGTTCGGCCAGAGCTTTGAGGTTCCGGCCCGGGTGGTGGAAGCCAACGCCTGAGCTGGGATTTTCTGGCCGAGGCGCTGCCATCGATGATGGCAGCGACCTGGGCGACCATATGGATCTCCGCGCTTGGCATCGCCATCGGCTTCTCGCTGGGGGTGCCGATTGCTGTGGCGAGCCTGCGCGGGCGCGCTTGGGCGGCGGTTTACATCAGCTTTTTCCGCGGCGTACCAATGCTGGTACAATTGCTGCTCGCCTATTACGCGCTGCCCTTCATCGGCATAGACCTGCCGGCCATTGTGGCCGCCGTGGGCACGGTGGGGCTGTGCTGTGCCGCCTATATGGGTGAAATTCTGCGCGGCGGCTTTGCCCTGGTGCCCAAGGGCGGGGTGGAGGCGGCGCGGCTGCTGGGGCTTTCGCCCCGGCAGATATTGCTGCGCATTCAACTGCCCATTGCCGTGGAGGCCATGCGCCCGGCCATTATCAATGAGGCGATCCTGATCGTGAAAGCCTCCTCGCTGATCTCGGTGGTGGGGATTTTGGAACTCACCCGCAGCGCCCAGGCCTTGGCGTCGAGCACCTTCGAGCCTCTGCCCTCCTATGCGCTGTGCGGGGCGATCTATCTCATCATCAATGTCTCGCTCTCCCTGCTCGCCAGGGGGCGCGCGGTATGATGCAGGCCTTGCAGGATAGCCTGGTCGCCACCGCACAGGGCCTGCCGGTGACGCTGGCGATCTGGATTGCCGCGGTGCTGCTGGGCATGGCCGGAGGGTTTGTGGTTGGCGCCTTGCGCTTCTTCTCGCCATGGCCCTTGGCCCTGCCGCTGAGCGTGGCGGTGGAGGCGGTGCGCGGCACGCCGTTTTTGGTGCAGTGCTTTTTGCTCTATTTTGGTGGGCCCTTCATCGGCATTGATCTGGCACCGCTGACGGCGGGGCTGCTGGCGCTCTCGGTTTATGGCGCTGCCTATTTCTCCGAGGTGTTTCGCGCGGGCTTCATGGCGGTGCCGCCGGGGCAGTTGGAGGTGGCGCGCATGCTGGGGCTCTCCCGTTTTCAGGCGGTGCTGCGCATCATGCTGCCGGTGATTGCGCTGGGCGTGCTGCCCTCACTGGCCAATCTCTGCGTCATCCTCATCAAGGAAACCGCCGTGCTGTCGATCATCACCGTGCCCGAGTTGACCTTCCGGGTGCAGGGCGTGGGCACCGCCACCTTCGCCTTCGCCGAGACCATGCTGGTGCTGGCACTGGTCTATTGGGCGCTGGCGGAACTCACCGCCTGGGGCGCACGCGCGGCGGAGCGGCGGATTGAGAGGGCGCTCGCGGCATGAGCCCGATACTTCAACTGCGCGGCCTGCAACGCCGCGTGGGTAGCACCGAGATCCTGCGCGGCATCGACCTCGACGTGATGCCCGGCGAGGTGATCGGCGTGATCGGCCCTTCGGGTTCCGGCAAATCCTCATTGCTGCGCTGCATTGCCGGGCTGGACGAGATTGTCGGCGGCAGCGTGCAGGTGGAGGGCCGCGCCACCCAGCCCGGCGATGGCGCCATTGGCATGGTGTTCCAGCAGTTCAATCTTTGGCCGCATCTCTCCGCCCGCGACAATGTCTCCCTCGCGCTGCGCCTGGTGCGCAAAATGCCGGCGGCGGCGGCGGCAGAAAAGGCCGAGGCGGCACTGGCCCAGGTGGGGCTGGGCGCGCTGGCGGCGCGCAAGCCTGCGGCGCTGTCCGGCGGGCAGCAGCAGCGCGTGGCGATTGCCCGCAGCCTGGCGATGGAGCCGCGGGTGCTGCTCTTTGATGAACCCACCGCCGCGCTGGATCCCGAACTCACCACCGAGGTGCTCGATGTGATCCGCAACCTCGCGGCGAGTGGCACCACCATGCTGGTGGTGAGCCATGAGATGGGCTTTGTGGCTGGGCTGGCGCATCGCGTGGTGTTTCTCGACCATGGTCAGATGGTGCAGACTGGCACGCCGCAAGTGATATTTTCCGAGGCGGCGGAGCCGCGCATTCGCAGCTTTCTGCAGACCTATCTCAGCCGCGTGGCCTGGGTGCAGGGCTGAGCGCCAGACCCAAAAAGCGCCCCCCCTTCGCGCGCTGCCGGTTTTTGCTCAGGCTCTGAGTATCGCCTCGACGATTTCCTGAACCTCCAGCGCCTCGCTCAGCGTGGCGAGGTGATGCGCCTCGCCGCGCGTCATCGCCGCCACCGCCTGCAATTGGCCGCGCAGCACCATGGGGCGCATTTTTTCATTGGGCAGCGCATCGGCCGCCTGGGCCCAAAGCCCGTCAGCTCCCGCCCGCTCGGCGAAGGACCAGTCGCGCAGGCGGATGGCGCCATTCAGGGTCCAGCAATTATGGTCGTCCTTGGTGGTGATGCCGACACCGCCGGTGAGGCTGACCGGCAGGCCACCCGCCGTCAGGCGTGCGGTGATTGCGCTCTCCGCGCCATCGCCTTCGGGGTAGTTTGCGCTGGCATCTTGCAGTGCCAGCGGCCCCAGCATGCGTCGCGTCAGGAACAGAAAATGCGAGACCACCTCGCGGGTGAAGCCGCCCTCGGCGCGGCGCGCCAGCCAGCCCGCGGCATCCTGCTGCCAGGGGCGTGGCCAGGTGGCGAAGGCGACCTCGATGGCGAGGGATTGCGGCGTGAGCCCCTCCTTCCAGGCGACAAGCTGTGCCACCGCCGGGGATGAGGCCATGGGGAAATTCACCGCCGCCCGCGCGCCGGCAGAGGCGGCCACCAAGGCCCGGGCGGCGGCAAGGTCGGTGGCCAGTGGCTTCTCCAGAAACACCGCTTTGCCGGCGGCCAGCGCCGCCTCGGCCAGGGGCACATGCGCCGCAGGCGGGGCTGCGACATAGAGGCAGTCGCACCCCGCGATCACCGCCTCGGTCGAGCCCAGCATGGCCGGCGCCCCGGCCACAGCCGCGAGCCGTGCCGCAGCGGCCGATGATGGGTCCCACACGCCACTGGGCGTGACGAATTCCCCGGCGTGTTCGAGTGCGGCACGCAGCAGGCGCTCGCCCATGATGCCAAAACCGATGATACCCAGGCGGATGGGGGTGGTCATGCAATGCCTCTCTGAAACCCAGCAAAGCTAGCCGTGAAGCGGGCGAGCCGCCATGCGGGTGACATCGGATGCGTTCCGCTGCCTCCCCAAGGCCCAGAGCGCCCACATGGCGCAGGGTGCCGTGGGATCAGGCGAGGCACTCCTCGCTGATCGAGCGCAGATCAACCTCGAAGGCGAGGCCGGTGACAGGCGGATGCGCCGGCACCAGCGTCACCCCGCCCAGGTTCAGCGGTGCGGCCCCCAGCACGGTCTGCAGCACCGGTGCCAGCGGATGGATGGTATAGGCCTGTGCGCCGCTGATGCGCGCAGGCTCGGCGCCGATCTCGCTCATCCGTGCCTGCAACTCGGCCATCACATATTCGGCCTTCACCAAAAGACCGGCCTCCGAGACATCATCGCCGCCGACGATCCCCTGCTCCCAGGGCACACCCTGGCGGCTTTCGGGCTTGCCGGAGATGAAGAAATCCTCGCCGCCGCCGGAGACCTCCACGGTGAAGGTCACTGCATAGAGCGCCACCTCGGCCGGGGGGGAGAGGATGGGGGCGAGGTTGCTGCGGCCGATCGGGTAGGGTTTTGCCGCAGCGAAGCCATTGTCGCGCAGCGCCGCCAGATAGCGCTCATTGAAGGCCAGGAATTCATCGCGCGGCAGCGGCAGGGGGGAGCGTAACTCGCACAGCGCCAGCGCCTCCAACGGCCGCCCCGCCGCGGTGATGATGCGCGCGGCCGCGGCCAGCCCCTGGGCCAGCGGCATGGGGGCGAGGAAGCGCACGCGGCGCAGCGCAAAGCCTGGCTCGGCGGCGATGGCGTTGGAAAATTGTCCGCCCGGCAGAAAGCGGAAGCCGCCGGCAGGGAAGGGGGTGGCGATAGACATGGTTGCTCCTCGGTGTGGCCGTGCCGGCTGACACTATCATCGTGCCACGCCCCCGGGCGATCGGGAAAACCGCCCCTGCCATGCATCGCGCGGCGGGCGCAAGCCGGCTAGATAAGGGATCGGAGGTGCGCATGGTCGTATTCTGGGCAAAACAGGCGCTGTTGCCATCGGGCTGGGCCAGCGATGTGCTGATCGAGGCCGATGCCGCCGGCAGCATCACCGCATTGCAGCCTGGCGCGCCGCCCGGGGCGGCCCGGCGCCTCGGCCTCATATTGCCCGGCATGCCCAATCTGCACAGCCACAGCTTCCAGCGCGCCATGGCCGGCCGGGCCGAGCGGCGCAGCGCCACGGCCGATAATTTCTGGACCTGGCGGGAGGCGATGTACGCCGTTGTCGCCCGGATGAACCCGGACCGCGCCGAGGCGGTGGCGGCGCAGATGCAGATGGAATGCCTGGAGCGCGGCTATACCCATCTTTGCGAATTCCATTACCTGCATCACAGCGCTGACGGCACGCCCTACGCCACGCGTGAGGAAATGGGTCTGCGCCAGATTGCCGCCAGCGCCCGCACCGGCATCGGGCTGACGCTCTTGCCCAGCCTCTACCGCCATGGCGGGATTTTTGCGGCCGATCCGCTGCCCGGGCAGCGGCCCTTTCTGCATGATCTGGATACCTACATGGCCATGATGGCCGATTTGCGCCGCCACACCTCCCCGCTGCTGGCGCTGGGTTTCGCCCCGCATTCGCTGCGCGCCGTAACACCGGAGATGCTCGCCGCCATCGCCGCCGAACCCGCGCTGCCCATCCACATGCATCTGGCCGAGCAGCAGCGCGAAGTGGCGGAATGCGAGGCCGTGACCGGCCTGCGGCCCGCCGCCTGGATGCTGGCCCATGGCTTTGCCGGCCCGCGCTGGGTCTTCATTCATTCCACCCATCTTGATGATGCCGAGGTGGCGGGGCTGGCCGCGAGCGGCGCGGTGGCCGGGCTTTGTCCGCAGACTGAGGCCTCGCTGGGCGATGGCATTTTTCGGCTGCCGCAATGGCGGGGCCGGCTGGGCATTGGCAGCGACAGCCAGGTTTGCCTCGATCCGGCGCAGGAGTTGCGTCAGCTCGAGACCAGCCAGCGGCTGAAGCTGCAACTGCGCGCCGTGGCAACCTCCGAGGCCTCGCCCCACCCTGCGCGGCAGCTTTTCGATGCTGCCCTCGCCGGTGGCGCTCAGGCCGCGGGCGCGGCGATTGGCGGCCTCGCGCCGGGCCTGCGCTGCGACTGGGTGGAGTTGGACACCACCAACCCCGACCTGCTGGGCCTTGCGGGGGATGCGGCGCTGGATGGATGGGTTTTTGGTCCCGGCCGGGGCGTGGTGAAGAGCGTGGCGGTGGCGGGCCAGGTGCTGGTGGAAAGCGGCCAGCACATCCATGCTCGGCAGATTCGTGAGGAATATATCAAGGCCATGAGGGAGATCTGGGCATGAGCCAAACCGAGAGAGAATGGGCGGCGCCGCGCTCTCGCGCCATGGCGGGGCTGTGATCCATTGATCACCACCGATTTCTCTGGCCCCTTCGCCCGCGTCACCGTGGCGAATGACCGCAAGCTGAATACGCTGGGTAGCGGGCTGCTGCTGGCGCTGGCCGAGGCCTTTGCAGCCGTCCCGGCCTCTGCCCGCGCGGTGGTGCTGACCGGCGAGGGTGCGCGTGCCTTCATCGGCGGTGCTGACATCACCGAAATGGCGCGGGTGGAAACCCCAGCCCAAGGCCAGGGCTTCATCGAGCGGGTGCACGCCGCCTGTGCTGCCATCCGCGATTGCCCTGTGCCGGTGATCGCCCGGATCAATGGCTGGTGCCTGGGTGCCGGGCTGGAGATTGCCGCCGCTTGCGACCTGCGCATCGCCGCCGATACCGCGCAATTCGGCATGCCGGAGGTGCGGGTTGGCATCCCTTCGGTGGTCGAGGCCGCCCTGCTGCCAGGCCTGATCGGCTGGGGCCGCACCCGCCGTCTGCTGCTGCTGGGCGAGACCTTTTCCGCGGCCACCATGGCGGAATGGGGTTTTTGTGAGCGCGTGGTGGCGCCCGATGCGCTGGAGGCCGCCTGTGGCGAATGGTGCGAGTTGATCGCCCATGCCGGGCCGGTGGCGATCCGCAATCAGAAGGCGCTGATCCGTCAATGGGAGGATCTGCCGCTCTGCGAGGCGATTGCCGCCGGCATCCCCGCCTTCGCCGCCAGTTGGCACACCGATGAACCGCGCGAGATGATGGCGGCCTTCGTCAACCGGAAGCGCTGAACCGCTTCTTCAGCGGGATCGCCAGCAGCGCCAGCGCCGCCAAACCGCAAAGGGCGGCAATGATCTCGGGCGTGAGAATGCCCGAGAGGCTGGGCGTGCCGCCTGCATCCAGCACCCGGCCCAGCCCCGCCCCGCTGAGCGCGAAGACCGCGGTGCCGGGAATAATCCCCAAGGCAGTGGTCACGATGAACACCACAGGCCGCACGCCACAAAATGCCGGCACCAGATTCACCAGGAAGAAGGGAAATAGCGGCACCAGGCGCAGTACCAGCAGATAGGACCAGGCATTGGCCTGGATGCCGCGCGCCAGGCCCTCGGCCTTCGGGCCCAGTTTTTGCAGCGCATCGGCGCCGAAGACACGCTGGGCGAAGAGGAAGAGCAGCGTGGCGCCCATGGTGGCACCTAACACGGTCAGCGCCGTGCCCAGCACCGCGCCGAATAGAAACCCCCCGCCCAGCGTCAGCCACACCGCACCCGGCAAAGCGAGGGCCGCCACCACCGTGTAGATGGCCACGAACCCCCCCGCCGAGAGCAACGGATGGCCCGAAACCCATGCCGAAAGCGTCACCCGGTGCCGCGCCAGCGTATCGAAGGACAGCCATTCCCCCAGGCCAGAAAACCGTAGCGGCAGCAACAGCGCCACAAGGGCGAGAGCGATCCAGAGCTTTTTCACGGCAGGAACCTTTGCGTGAGGCCGACGAAAAATCGCGTCTTCGCGCCATAAAGCGTGGGGGTGAACCATGCCCCTGCCGCCCTTCGGCCGATTTCGGCCAAGGTGGGGTAGGGGAAGGTTACACCCGCGATGGCGCCAATCTTCATCCGCTGCTGGATGGCCAGGCCCCAGAGGCTGATCATCTCGCCGGCACCCGGGCCGATGATGGTGGCGCCCAGGATGAGCCCCTTGGGGCTGAGCACCAGCTTGATCAGCCCTTCGCTCACGCCCTCGGCCTGCGCACGGTCATTACCCGAGAAAGGCTGGAGAAGGGTTTTGCAGCCCGGCGCCTGTGCCTCGGTCAGGCCGGCATGGGCCAGTTCCGGGTCGGTATAGGTCACCCAGGGCAGGGCACGATAATCCATCTTCGCCGGAAGGCCGAACAGCGCGCGGCGGATCACCACCCCGGCATGGGCCCCGGCGATATGGGTGAATTGTGGCCCACCCGCGCAGTCGCCAATGGCGAAAGCGCGTGGGTTGGTGGTGCGCAGCGCCGCATCCACCGTGATGCCCTGTGGCGTGAAGGCAATGCCTGCGGCGTCCAGCCCCAGCCCATCCACTACGGCCTGCCGCCCGGCGGCGACCAGGATATGGCTGGGCTCTACCATTCCATCCGCCAGGGTGATGCGGCCTGGATCGACGCGGGTGATCGCCGCCCCTGCGATGATCCGCACACCCTCGGCCGCCAGGGCTGCGCGAAGTACGGCCACAGCCTCGGGCTCGTCTTTGGGCAGGATCGTGGCGCGTTCCAGCACGGTCACCTGGCTGCCGAGCCGGCGAAACGCCTGGGCCATTTCCAGGCCGATCGGCCCGCCACCGATCACCGCGAGATGGCGTGGCAATTCGCGCAAGCCGAACAGCGTCTCATTGGTGAGATGGGGCGTCGCCGCCAGGCCGGGAATGGGTGGCAAAGCCGCGCGCGAGCCAGTGGCGATGATAAAGCGCCGTGCTGCAATGCGCTGGCCGCCCGCCTCCACCTCGCCAGGGCCAGTGAAGCGCGCCGGGGCCTGAATGATGGTGCAGCCCAGCCCCTCAAAGCGCGCCACACTGTCATGCGGCGCGATGGCGCCGATCACGCCATGGACATGCGCCATCACCTGGGTGAAATCGACCCGCGGCTCCACCGGGGCCACGCCGAAACGACCGCCACTGCGCTGCGCCTGTGCGGCATGGGCAGCGGCGAGCAGCGCCTTGCTCGGCACGCAGCCGGTGTTGAGGCAATCGCCGCCCATGAGGTGTTTTTCGATCAGCACCACCGCCGCACCCATCTGGGCTGCCCCCGCAGCCACACTCAGCCCGCCGGAGCCGGCGCCGATAACGCAGAGATCGGCTTGCAGAATGCCATTCTTCAGGTGAGGTTTGCGGGACATGCGTGGCCTTCGGTTTGGAGGTCGCGGTCAGGTGGGGTGGTTTGGATGCGCGTGGTCGGGCTGATGTGCAAGGCGCCGCGCCCTGGCTATGCCAAAACCCGGCTGGCCGCCAGTTTGGGCGCGGCCCGGGCGGCCGAATATGCCGAAGCCTTCCTGGCCGATAGCGCGGTGCTGGCCAGCGCGCTGGGGGCGGCCACAGCGTTTTTCGCCCCCGATGATGGCGGGGCGGAGGTGGCCCGCCTGCTGCCGCCGGCCATGCGCCTGCGCCCGCAGGTGCCGGGTGATCTGGGCATGCGGATGATCGCGGCCTTCGCGGCCCTCTTCGCCGAGGGCAGCCCGGCCTTGCTGATGGGCACCGATAGCCCGGACCTGCCGCCCGCCCTGATCGAGGAGGCATTTGCCGCGCTGGCCGACCATGATGCCGCTTTCATCCCCGCGCATGATGGCGGCTATTGCGCGGTGGCCCTGCGCGCCCCGGCACCCCATCTGTTCCAGGGTATTCCCTGGAGTTGCGCTGAGACGCTCACCGCCACCCTGGCGGCAGCGGGGGAGCTTCGCATCCACCTCACCGCCCCATGGCACGATATTGACGAGGCCGAGGACCTGGAAAAACTCCACCTCGCCGCTGCCCCCTTCACCCGCCGCGTCGCAGCGCCGCCAGGCTGAGCACCAGCCCGCCGCCCAAGGCCAGCACGGCCAGCGCCAGCGGCAGGCCCCAGCCCGGCACGGCCTCCAGCAAGAGCCCGCCCAGCGGCGCCCCCACCGCGCCGCCCAGAAGATAGGCGGTGTTCAGCCCCGCCATGCCCAAGGCGCGCGCCGGGCCGGCAAAACGCTGCACCGCCCGCACCATGCCCAGCGTATAAATCGAGCCCGCCGCGCCACCCCAGACCGCCAGCACCGGCCAAATTCCCCAGCCCGGCGCCAGCCAGGGCCAAAGGAGCGAACCCAGCGCCACCACCACCGCACAGCCCAGCAATGCGCGATGCGAGCCAAAGCGATCCGCCGCCCGCCCCACCGGGTATTGCGCCAGCATATTGCCAAAGCCCGTGGCCACCACGATCGACGCCGCCGCCGTTGCCCCCAGCCCCATGGCCAGCCCCTGCACCGGGAAGACGGCACCCGCCGTGCTCTCCAGCGCGCCGCAGAGCAAGGCAGCGCCGGCGGGGGCGAGCATCATAAGCGCCACCGGCCGCAGGCGTGGGATGCTGATGCGCATGCGACGCGGCACCGCGCCCACCACCTCGCGCAGGCGCAGTGTCAGCAGCAGGCCCAGCCCCATCAGCGCGGCGCAGCCGGCAAAGGCACTGGCCTGCACGCCGGTCAGCCACAGCATGGCCGGCCCACCGCCAATCGCGGCCGAGACGAAGGTTTGATAGAGGCCCAGGAACCGCCCCTCCTGGCCTGGCTTCGCCATGGCACCGGCCATGGCATCGGCGGTGGTCCAGGTCAGGCAGGAGGCTGCACCCAGCACTGGTCCGATGACGAACCAAAGCCATAAGGGCGGGTCCAGCGCCAGCGCCAGCAGCGCAAGGCCGCAGACCAGCCCCGCCGCCTGATGCAGCCGCAGCGCGCCACCAATGCGCCCGGCAAACCAGGGCGTGCCCGGCGCTGTGAGCAGCGCCGCCACCCAGACCGAGGCGGCATAAAGCCCAACCAGCGCCGGCGAGGCTCCAGCCTCGGTCAATAGCACCGCCGCCAGCGGCGTGCTCATCCACACCCCGGCAAAGGCCAGGGTGGCCGCCGCGATGAAGGTGGCGGCGGCGAAGCGGATGGGGGGCGCGCTCAGGCCACGCTGCCCGGTGCGGTATTGCTGCCGCAGACCAGCACGCCCACCCGCGCACCGGGTGGCGGCACAAAGGCGCCGCTGCGCAAGGCGGCCAGGGCCGCGGCACCGCCCGGTTCGGCCAGCACCGCGCATTCCGCCCAGAGCCAGCGCTGCGCCTCGCTGATCGCGGCGTCACTGACCAGCACGGATTGCGCGACATGGGTTTGAGCGATGGGGAACATCAGCCCGCCCACCTGGCGCGCCCCCAGGCTATCGGCCGCGAGGCCGCTGACCGGCACATCCACCGGCCGCCCGGCGGCCAGCGCCGTATGCAGCGCGCAACTGGTCTGCGGCTCCACCGCCACGACTTGCGTTGTGCTGCCGGCATACCAGGCGGCCATGCCGCCGATCAGCCCGCCGCCGCCCACCGCGACCAGCACATGGGTCAGTTCGGGCGCCTGCTCCTGCCATTCCAGCGCCACCGTGCCCTGGCCGGCCAGAATCTCTGGCTGGTCATAGGCATGCACGGCAAGCGCGCCGGTCTGCGCCACATGAGCCTGCGAGGCCGCCAGCGCATCGGCATAGCCGGCACCGCCCACCACCAGCCGCGCGCCGAGCGCCGCAATGCGCGCCTGTTTGGCCGGGCTGCTGACCTCGGGGACGAAGATCGTGGCCTGCACCCCCAGCGCGCGGGCTGCCAAAGCCACCGCCACCCCGTGATTGCCGCCCGAGGCGGCGACCACGCCGGCCGAGAGATCGCCCGCCTGGCGCAGCCGGTTGAAGGCGCCACGCGCCTTGAAACTGCCGCCGCGCTGCAATTGTTCGAGCTTCAGGCAGAGCCCATCCTCCAGCCGCAGAATGGGGGTGCGACGTATATCGCCGGCGATCCGGGCATGGGCGGCGGCGATGGTGGTTTGGGTGATGCTCATGGCATTGCTGCATGCCCGCACAGGCGTCTCTCGCCAAGGCCGGCGGGCCACACTTTCGCCTTGAGCACATTTCCGGCATAAAGCTTTTCGGAATGACCCCCCGTCCGGAATTCAACCCATGCGTCTCCATGCGTCCTGCATCTCCTTCGGGGGCGCGGGCGTTCTTCTCCTGGGTGTGCCCGGATCGGGCAAATCCTCCCTGGCGCTTCGCATGATGGAGCGCGGCTGGGGCCTTGTTGCCGATGATCAGGTGGACCTCGCCGCCACGGAGGATGGCCTGATGGCGGCAGCGCCGGCGGAATTATCCGGTATGCTGGAAATCCGCGGCCTGGGTATCTTTGAAGGCCTGGCCGCGGCACCCGCCCGTCTGGCCTTGGCTGCGCGGCTGCGCCCGGCCTCGAGCATTGCCCGGCTGCCGCAGCCCTCGCGCTGGCAGGCGCTGGGCCGCGATGTGCCTGAATTTCCGCTTGATGCCGCCGATGTCGCTGCGCCGGAAAAACTCTCCTGGGCGCTGCGCGCGGCGCAGGGTGGGTTGCGCCAGCGCGCGGGTGCCTTCGCGCCATGACCCGCCCGGTGGTGATCATCACCGGACTGTCGGGCGCGGGGCGCGCCTCCATCCTCAATATGCTGGAAGACCTCTCCTTCGAGACGGTGGACAACCCCCCGCTCGCGGTGCTGGAGGCGCTGCTGGGCGATGGCGACCTGCCGATTGCCGTGGGGGTGGATACACGCTCGCGCGGGTTCGACCCGCCGGCGCTGCTGAAAATTCTGGAAAGGCTGCGCCTGCGGCCCGATCTCGCGCCCACGCTGCTCTTTGCCACCGCCGAGGATGCGGTGCTGCTGCGCCGCTACACCGAGACCCGCCGCCGCCACCCCCTCGCCCCTGGCGGGCCCTTCGGCACCAGGGTGCAGGATGGCATTGCGCGCGAGACGCTGCTGATGGCGCCGCTGCGCGAGGCAGCGGATCTTTTGGTCGATACCACCGATGTGCCGCTGCCCGAATTGCGCCGCCGAATGGAGGCGGGTTTTCGCCCCGAGGGCGCGCCGGGCCTGTCCATCACGGTGCAGAGCTTTGGCTTTCCCAAGGGCCTGCCGCGCGAGGCTGATCTGGTGTTCGACATGCGCTTCCTGCGCAACCCGCATTATGTGCCGGCACTCAAGCCACTCACCGGTCGCGACGCCGGGGTGGCTGAATATGTCGCTGAGGATGCTGCCTTCCCCGCCTTCTGGCAGAATTTGACGGCGCTGCTGGACCCGTTGCTGCCGCGCTACGTGGCCGAGGGAAAGAAATATCTCACCATCGCGGTGGGCTGCACCGGTGGGCGGCATCGCTCGGTTTTCGTGGCGGAGAAGCTCGCAGCCCATCTGGCCGAGACCTCCTCGATGCATGGCTGGCGGGTGGAGTTGGCGCACCGGGAATTGCCCGAGATCGCGCGCGGGTCTAACACGCCGCACGCTGAAAACGGCCACCCCGACTTGCTTCCTGATATCGCCCCCCGTGACACCCATATGACGACTGTTGAATGACCCATAACGCCAGAATCCCCCGATGATCGGCCTTGTCCTTGTCACCCATGGCCGCTTGGCTGAGGAGCTGCGCCTGGCCATGGAGCATGTGGTGGGCCCGCAGCGTGCCGTCGCCACCGTGTGCATTGGCCCGGAGGACGATATGGAAGGCCGGCGGAGCGATATTCGTGAGAGTATCGGTGCGGTCGACCAGGGTGATGGCGTGGTGCTGCTGACCGATATTCTGGGCGGCACGCCCTCCAACCTCGCCCTCTCCTTATCCAACGGAAAGGTGAAGGTGATTGCCGGTGTCAATCTGCCTATGCTGGTGAAGCTTGCGAAGATACGTGGCAGCGAGCCGCTGATGGAGGCGGTGGACCACGCTGCCCAGGCGGGGCGGAAATATATCACCGCGGGCAATGACCCGCCGGGCCAAGCTCAGAAGGGAACGCGTTGATGGACCAGCCGCCGGCGATCGCCCCGACCCAGGACCCGGATTGTGGCTGCCCGGAGCCGGGCAATGGCGCCCATGTGTTGCGCCGCCAATTGCTGATCAGCAATTCCCGCGGCCTGCATGCTCGTGCCGCCGCCAAGCTCGTGGCGGTGGCTGAGCGCTACTCCGCCTGCATGCATGTGCTGCGTGATGGCCAGGTGGTGCCGGCCTGTTCCATTATGGGGCTGATGATGCTGGGCGCGGGCCAGGGCAGTTCCATCGAGATCACCGCCGAGGGCTGGGACGCGAAAGAGGCGCTCGAAGCCGTGGCCGGCCTAGTCGAGGCCGGCTTCAATGAAGACTGAGCCTAAGCCGCGCAGCAAGAAACCCACCAAGGAAGCGGTTTTTCGCGGCATCGCCGTCTCGCCGGGCATCGCCATCGGGCCGATCCATGACACCAGCGAGGTGGCAACCGATGTGCCTCGGCGCGTCATCACGCCGGCCGAGGTCGAGGCTGAGCGCGAAAAGCTGAACCAGGCCGCCGCCACCGCGCGCAAACAGGTCACCAAGCTCAAGACCAGGCTGAATATTCTGCCTGAGGAGGCGCAGGAGGAACTCGCGCCGTTGCTCGATGCCTATATCCTCATGCTGGGCAATTCCCGCCTGCTGCGGGGCGCGCGCAAACGCATCGGCGATGCCGGCTTGGGCGCTGAAACGGCGGTGCTGGACGAGGCGGAGGAGATCGCCGCCCTCATCCTGGCGACAAAGGATGACGACAAGGCCGGCCTGCTGCGCCGCGCTGGCGAGGTGCGCGAGATCGGACGCCGGCTGATCCGCACCCTCACCGCCACGCCCTTTCGCTCGCTGAAGGACGTGCCGCAGGGGGCGATCCTGATCGCCGAGGAAATCACCCCCGCCGATGCCGCCCTGCTCGACCCGGCGCGGATCGCCGGTGTGGCGACGGAGGAGGGCGGGGCGGATGGCCATACCGCCATCATGCTGCGCGCGCTGGGCATTCCCGCCGTGCTCGGCTGCCATGGCTTGACTGAGGCGGCCAGCCGGGGTGACCAGGCGGTGCTGGATGGCGGCACCGGGAAGGTGGTGCTGCACCCTGGCGAAGCCGCGCTGGTGGCCGCCCGCGAGGGCCTGGCCGGCTATGCGCGGGAGCGCACCAAGCTGGGCAAGCTGCGCCGCCTGCCGGCCGAGACCACCGATGGCGAAGTGGTGGAATTGCAGGCCAATCTGGAAATTCCTGCCGAATTGCCGCTGATCGCCCAGGCCGGCGCCCAGGGCATTGGCCTGCTGCGCTCGGAATTCCTTTTCATGAACCGGCCCGAATTGCCCGATGAGGATGCGCAATTCGACGCCTATCGCAGCATTGTCGAGGCCATGGCCGGCGATGCCGTCACCATCCGCGTGTTGGATTGGGGCGGCGAGAAGGATATGGAGGCGCTGGGGCAGGGCGTGCCCGCGCATACCGGCCCCAACCCGGCGCTGGGCCTGCGCGGCATCCGCTTGCTGCTTAAGCGGCCAGAACTGCTGGAGGAGCAATTCGCCGCAATCCTGCGGGTTTCAGCCCGCGGGCCGGTGCGGGTGATGCTGCCGATGATCACCATTCCCGAGGAAGTCGCCCAGGCGCGGGAAATCTATGAGCGCGTGGCCCGAAGGCTGCGCCGGCGCGGCGAGGCGCTGCCGGAAAAACTACCGCCGCTGGGTGCGATGATCGAAACCCCCGGCGCCGCCCTGACCGCGGACGCCATTGCGCTCGAGGCGGATTTCTTCGCCATCGGCACCAATGACCTCGCCATGTACACCCTGGCGGTGGATCGGGCGGAGACCGATGTGGCCCATCTCTATGACCCGCTGCACCCCGCCGTGCTGCGCCTGGTGCAATTTGCCACCGAAGCGGCGCTGCGGATGCGCATGCAGGTCAGCGTCTGCGGCGAGATGGCGGGCAATCCGCGTTTGGTGCCGCTGCTGCTGGGTTTGGGCCTGCGCAGCCTGTCGATGAATGCCAGCGCGATACCCCGGGTGAAGCAGGCGATCCGGGTGCTCGATATCGACGATTGCGCCCGTTTCGCCCGCCGGGTGATGGAGCAATCCGACCCGGCGCGGATTCGCGAGTTGGTGGCCGCCTTCGGTAACGATAAGGCCAAGCCTATTTCGTGACGAATGCCTTCTCCAGCACATAGCTGCCGGGCTGGTTGTTGGTGCCTTCGACAAAACCCAGTTTTTGCACCAGCGCCTCGGTATCGGCGTTGAAGGCCTCTGAGCCGCACATCATCACCCGGTCCAGTGCCGGGTCGAGCGCGGCCAGACCGGTTTGAGCATAGGCTGCGCCGGTCTCGATGCGGGTGGTGATGCGGCCTTGCACGGGGAAGGGCTCGCGCGTCACCGAAGGGGCATAGATCAGCTTTTCGCTCGCCCATTCGCCCAGCAATTCATGGGCGGGCAAATCCTCGGTGATATATTGCCGATAGGCCAATTCACTGACCTGGCGTACGGTATGTGCCACCACCACACGGTCGAATTTTTCGTAGGTATCGGGGTCGCGGATCAGGCTCATGAAAGGGGCGAGGCCGGTGCCGGTGGCCAGCATCCACAGGTTGCGGCCGGGCAGCAGGTTTTCCACCACCAGCGTGCCCACCGGCTTGCGGCCGATCAACACCTTCTCACCCACCTGAATATGCTGCAGCCGCGAGGTCAGCGGGCCGTTCTGCACCTTGATGGAGAGGAATTCCAAACCCTCATCCCAGGGGGGCGAGACCATGGAATAGGCCCGCGTGAGCGGCTTGCCCTCGACCATCAGGCCGATCATGGCGAATTGCCCGGCCACGAAGCGCAGCGCTGGGTCGCGCGTGCAGCGAAAGCTGAACAGGGTGTTGTTCCAATGATGCACCCAGGTCACGTCTTCCTGATAGAAGGCAGCGAGGGCTTTGGCGGAGGCTGTGTCGCTCATGCCACCGGGTATGCTGCGGCGCGCTGCGGTGCGCAAGTTTGTCATCCGTCAGGGCAGGGTTGTGCGCCGGCGGGGCGCGCCGCACCATCATGCCATGCTGCATTACCCGCCCCCGTCAGACCCCAATACCAATCCCCCTGTGGGCCCGCTGGCGGACACCACGCCGCGCCCCATCCCCGCCCGCGTGCCCCATAAGGGCCGCAGCGTGGACCTGGAGCCGCTGCATGTCCGCCACGCCGCGGAGCTCTTCGCTGCCGCGCAATCGGATCGTGATGGCAGTTCCTGGCCCTATCTCGGCTATGGCCCCTTCGCCGATGCCGCCGCCATGCGCGCCTTTGTGGGCAATTTTGCCGCGACCCATGACCCGCTGGCCTGGGCCATCCGCCCCCATCGCAGCGGCACCGCCGATGGCTGGCTGACCCTGATGGAAATCCACCCCGCCCACGCCCATATCGAGATTGGCAATATCTGGTTCAGCCCGCGCATGCAGCGCAGCCGCGCGGCGACGGAGGCGATGTTCCTTCTCATGCGCCACGCCATGGAAGATTTGGGCTACCGCCGCCTGACCTGGAAATGCAATGCGCTGAACGCGCCGAGCATCCGCGCCGCTGGCCGGCTGGGCTTCACCTATGAGGGCACGCTGCGTGACCTGCTGGTGGTCAAGGGACGCAGCCGCTCCACCGCCTGGTTCAGCATCCTGGCGGCGGAATGGCCCGCACTGCAGGCGCGAATCGAGGCCTGGCTGGCGGATTCCAATTTTACCCCCGACGGGACGGCAAAGACCCGTCTTGGCGGCTGAAATGACTGAGCAGCCTGTTCCGCTCGCCTCGGCTCACTGCACAGGCTCTAAGCTTTTGTTTGTCGAGCATCTTTATCCGCTCAAACGAGTCCGTTTGAACGGATGATGCTCTAACCCCTAAACGCGCTCTCCAGCCGGTCCAGCACCGCCTGCTCGCCATGTGAAATACGCGCGCCCAGGCCCAGAAAGCCGCCCGAGATCCGCGCCACCGCCCGAGCCTCCTCCAGCAGGTGATGGCCCAGCGCTGTCCTGGCCTCGGGCGCCATATGCGCCGCCAATGCGCCTGCATAGGCCAGCCAGGCGGCCTCCAGCGCCGGTAGCGGCGCCGCCTGCAGCCAGGATTCCAACATGGCCATGCCAGCACCGCCCGGGCCTAGTCCGGCCTTTGCGCCTTGGCGCAGCACCGCCTCCCGCTCGGCGTCGCTGACCACACCATCGGCCCAGGCCACCATCACAAGAGGGGCCAGCGTCAGCGCCGCCAGCGTCCCGGCGCTCAGCCCGAGCGTATCCAGCAGCGCAAGCTTGCCTGCATCATTGATACCGGAGGCTTCAGCCAGGGCTGCATGCGCCATGGCGGTGGCATCGGCGGCGATCAGACGCTGCCGCAATGCCTCGTTGTAACGCAGGAAGAATTCCTCCTCGAGCGCTATCCGCCTTTGTTCCAAGATATTCATCGCCGGCCCTCCATTCCGCTCCCACGCTAGGTGCCGGGGGGCTGGCCTGCCTTGATCGGGGTCAATGCCCCGTGGCTCAGAGGCTCTCCCGCGTCACCCCGCCCGGCGGGGGAGGGGCGGCGCGCTCGCCCTCCACCAGCCAGTCACGCAGGGCGCGGCGCAGCTGGAATTCAAATTCGGTGTTGAGGTCGAAGGTGGCGCGGCGCAGCAGGCTCGTGGCGGTGCGCTCGCGGGCGGCGAGGTTGCTTTCGCTGGGCGCGGTGCGGCTTACCGTTGCCTCGGCGAAGCCCAGGCGCAGGTCATTTGCACCACGGATTTCGAGCCGGCAGGTCAGGGTGCAGTTCAGCCGCTCGCCCGGGTCGGAGGCGAAAATCCCGCTCTGGCTCGGCAGGCGCTCGCGCAGAATGGCGGCGCGCAGGGTGATGAAACGCGCGCTGTGCTGGGTGCCAAAGGCGGCAAGACGGTCCCGGCCCATGATCTGCACCGCCTCCGCCGCACTGGGCCGCAGGCTGCGCCCCACATCGGTGGGCCCGGCATTGGGGCGGGTCTCGTCGATATCGATGCTGGCCACATTCAGCCGCAGCTTGGGCAGGTAGGAATAGCTGATCTCCGGCCCTTCAGGTGCCGGGGGTGGGCTTGCGGCGCAGCCGGCCAGAACACCCAGCGGCGGCAGCAGCAGAAAATGGCGACGTTTCATGAGGCCTTTCTAGCAGCCTGGAACGGGTTTCAGAACCCGCCCGGTGGAATGCGGAATATCGGTTTTTCCGGCCCCCGGCGGGCGGCTTGGATCGCACGGTCCAGCGCATCCAGAAAACGTGATCGATCTGCCAGTGCCATGGCGCTGGGGCCATGGGTGGGGCCGCCGCGGGCGAGTTCGGTTTCGCGCATATGGCGGGCGATCTCACGCCCGGCCAGCGCGCTGCCAATGTTTTGCGCCGTCCAGTCATGGCCCTTGAAGGAGAGGGCCCGGGCGCCCTTTTCCAAGGCGCGGGCGGCGAGGGGGATATCGGCGGTGGTGATCACATCGGTGGGGCTCGCTTGCTCCACGATCCAGTCATCGGCGGCATCGGCCCCCTCGGCGACGATGACCTGGCGAACAAAGCGCTCCTCCGGCGGCCGAATGGGGCGGGAGCCATTGGAGACCAGCACCACCTCACAGCCCAGCCGGGCAGCCACCCGGATGATCTCCTCGCGCACCGGGCAGGCATCGGCATCAACCAAAATCCGCGTCACAGCCCCACCACCGTGACCGTATGGCCGAGTGACTCCAAAAAGCCCCGCAGCGCCCGCGGCGCCACCGCGACGGAGGCGGTATTGCGCAGCGGGTGGCACCATAGCGGCTCCGGCCCCTCGGCGATGGCGGCATCGAGGGCGAATTGCACCTGCCCCGGCGCCGCATTCACCAGGCCCAGCGGCGTGACCGAACCTGGGGTCACGCCCAGCACCGCGACCAGTTCCTCGGCCGAGGCCATGGTCACCTTGGGCCAACCCGCCGCCCGCGCCAGGGCATTGACCGAGACCACCCGGTCCTCCTTCAGCGTGGCGAGGAAAAACCCCTCGCCCTTTGCCGCGCGCAAAAACAGATTCTTGCAATGCAGCCCGGGCAGATCGCCCCGCAGCACTGCCGATTCGGCCACGGTGAAGACGGCATGATGCTCCACCACGCGCGCCGCGATGCCCGCCTGTGCCAGCATCGCCAGCGCCTTGTTTGAAGCCGCTTTGGTCAACGCCGGCGGAACCGCTCCACCGCCGCCACCAGCGCGGTGCGAATGCCCGGCTCCAGCGCCGAATGCCCCGCATCGGGCACCACCGTCAGCCGCGCCCGCGGCCAGGCGGCGGAGAGGTCAAAGGCGGTCTCGGCCGGGCAGACCATGTCATAGCGGCCCTGGATGATCTCGGCCGGGATATGCGCCACCGCCGCCATGCCGGCGAGCAGCCCACCCTCGCGCAGGAAGAGCTTATGGGCGAAGTAATGCGCCTCGATCCGGGCGAGGCCGAGCGCCGTGCGGTCCTGCGCGAAGCTCGCCACCGTGTCCGGGCTGGGTAGCAAGGTGGAGCATGACCCCTCAAAGGCGCTCCAGGCCCGGGCGGCTGGTAGATGCACTGAAGGCTCGGGGTCGGTCAGGCGCTTGAGATAGGCCGCCAGCAGGTCGCCGCGCTCGGGCGTGGGAATGTGTTCGGCGAAATGCGCCCAGGCATCAGGGAAGACCCGCTTGAGGCCATAGAGAAACCAATCCACCTCGGCATCACGGCCGAGAAAGACGCCGCGCAGCACGCAGCCCACCACCCGGTTGGGATGCGCCTGGGCATAGGCCAGCGCCAATGTGGACCCCCAGGAGCCGCCGAAGAGCAGCCATTTCGGAATGCCCAGAAAATGGCGCAGCACCTCAATATCGGCCACCAGATGCGGTGTCGTATTCGCCGTCAATTCACCCAGCGGGCGGGAACGGCCAGCGCCACGCTGATCAAAAATGATGAGGCGCCAATGCGCGGGGTCAAAAAACCGCCGATGGACCGCGCCCGCGCCAGCACCGGGGCCGCCATGCAGAAAGAGCACGGGCTCACCCATGGGGTTGCCCACCTGCTCCCAATACATGACGTGGCCATCCGAGAGCGGCAAAAAACCGGTCTCGAAGGGGGCAATATCGGGAAAGAGGTCGCCACGGGGCATAAAGTGTTTATCCGCTGCCGGCCGTTGTAATTCAACATCCCCCTTTGGCTTTCGCGCATCAGGGACTAACTTTGTCACGATCATGGTCATTCCCGCCCCCCAGCCCCGCAGCACGACGCATCGCTCCCCCCCCGGAGAGGTGACATGCGCCGTATGCGGCAGCGAAAGCCGGCAGGTGATGTTTCGCGCCGGCGCGCCCGAACAGGCGCCCGATCTGGACCTGCGCCCAGGCGAGCCGCTGCGTTCCACCATGGGCCATTGGCTGCAGCAATGCCCGCGCTGTGGTTATGCCGCGCCTGATATCAGCCAGGCCCGGCCCTCGGCGGCCCGAGTCGTTGGCGCCGCCCCCTTCCGCAGTCTGGTGAGCGAGGTGGCGCACCCGCCCTTGTCGCGCCGCTTTCTCGCCTGGGCGCATGTGCTGGAGGAGACCGGCGCCATGCATGAGGCCGCCGAGGCCATGCTGCAGGCGGCCTGGACCGCCGATGACCTGAACCGGCAGGACCTTGCCCGCAATTGGCGGCTGGAGGCGGTGGCGCTGTGGCGCTCCGGCCCCGGGCTGGATGCCGAGCAGCAGGTGCGCGTGGTCGATGCGCTGCGCCGGGCCGAGGCCTGGGATGGTGCGGCTGATGCCATCGCCGCCATGCTGCGCGACCAGCCGCCCGAGGCGGTGCGCCAGGTGCTGGCGCTGGAATCGCGGCTGGTGGAGAGTTCCGATGCCAGGCGCCACACCGTGGCCAGCGCCCTGCCGCCGCCCGCCCGCCGCCCGCATGTGGCGCATCAAAAGCTGGCGGGGCGGAGCAGCCTGTTTGGTTGGTTCAGGCGGTTATTCGGGCGGCGATGAAGCAGTTTCAAGCCTTGCCGCTTCGCAAGGTGAATCGGAATATGCGTTAAAACAGGGGCTGGGGCCGCCTCATCGGCTTCGCTTCGGGTGACATGGCGCTAGCCGAGCGCCGCAAACCCCGCCTCCGCCGCTGCCAGAACCGCATCCATATCCGCCCGTGTATGCGCGGCATTGAGAAACATATTGTGCTTGGGGTGCAGATAGGCCCCATGCTCCAGCGCCGCCCGGCAAAATGCGCCGCCCTTTTCGAAGCCTGCATCATCATCAAACAGCCACAGCGGCATCGCCACCGGCCCAGATTGCCGCAGCCCCACGCCATGGTGCTGGGCGAGATTGGCCATACCCTGGCGCAGATAGGTGCCGAGGCCTTCGAGGTATTCCGGCAGGCCGATGCGATCCATCTCGCCCAGCGTCGCCACCGCGGCGGCCATGGGCACGGCACCGCACCAGAAACTGCCCGTGATGAAGATTTTCGCCGCAGCGTTGCGCAGGGAATCGCGCCCCAGCACCGCGGCCAGCGGATGGCCATTGGCAATGGCCTTGCTCCAGGCTGAGAGGTCCGGCTGCACCCCCAGCCGCTCCCACGAACAACCGCGATGCAGCCTGAAGCCCGCGCGCACGTCATCAATGATCAGCGCCGCACCCGACCTGTCGCATAGCGCCCGCGCCCCCTGGGCAAAGGCCAGTGAGGGCATTTCCTGATCCAGCACATTGTCGTGCCGGAAGCCGGTGATGATCACCGCCGCCAGATCGCCGCCTGCGGCATCGGCGGCGGCCTGCAGGCTGGCCAGATTATTATAGACAAAGCGGCCCTGATTTGCGCGGTCCTCCGCCGTGGTGCCGGCGGGCACCGGCGTGCACCAGGGCAGGGCACCATGATAGGAGCCCTGGGCGATCAGCACCGTGTTCCGCCCGGTGGCGGCGCGGGCGATGGTGACGCAGGCGGTGGTGGCATCGCCGCCATTCTTTTGCAGCATCGCCCAATCGGCATGCGCCACGCGCTCGACCAGCGCCTCGCAGAGTTCGACCATCACCGGCGCTGGGCCATTGAGGCAATCGCCCAAGGCCGTCTGGCGCGCCACGGCCGCATCCACCACCGGGTTGTGATGGCCCAGCACAATGGGCCCCCAGGAGCACATCAGGTCAACATAGCGCTGGCCATTGGCATCCCAGATATGCCCGCCCTCGGCGCGGGTGAAGAATTGCGGGTAACCCGCCGGCAGCCTGCGGGTGTCCAGATGCCCCCACATGCCCCCAGGCACCACGCGCGCGGCGCGGGCACGCAGGGCCGCATCGCCATCCAGCGGACTCAAACCTCAACCTCCCAGAACATCGGATAGGCGGCGCGCGGCAGGTTGCGCAGCCTGTCACGATACCCCGCCGGAATGGTGAACTGGCCCCACATCACCGCCGGCACATGCGCCACCGCCGCCGCCTGGATGCGCCCGGCCAGGGCACGCCGCGTCGCGCCGTCTTCCGCCCGCGCGAAGGCGTCGATCAGCCCGCGCATGTCCCGGTCGCAATCCCAGCCCGGGAAATCCGCGCAGGTATTGGCCACATAGAAATGCGTCAGCGGCGAAATCATATCCGTGCCATTGGCGTAGACGGCGAACATATTCCAGCCGTCGCGCCGCGCCCTTCGCGCCAGCAGGGTGCCCCAGTCCATCACCTGTTCCTGCACCGAGAAACCGGCCTGCTGCATGCCCTGTATCATCACCTGTGCTGCCGTCTGGGAGATGCCGCCCTGGGTCGTGAGGAACTGGATGGGCTGGCCGCGATAGCCCGTCGCCGCCAGCATGGCCCGCGCCGCCGCAGGGTCGAAGCCGGCGGCCTCTGCTCCCTGCCGGCTGTCGAGTGGTGTGTCGCACATGAAAAAGCTGGGACAGGGAGGGGCGCGAAACCGCTCGGGCACGCCTATCGCTGTCAGGATGGAGGCTTGGTCCAGGCACTTCCACAACACCCGCCGTACCGCCGGGTCGTCAAAGGGCGGTGCTGCGTGGTTGACCCGAAAACTGCCCTGGAACTGATGGATGCCGCCCAGGCCCAGCAGCCGCACGCCCCGCGCGCGCTCCAGCCTGGGGATCCAGTCAAACGGCAGATACTGCATATAGTCCAATTCGCCCGCCATCAGCGCGGTGGCGCCCGTCGCCTGATCGGGCATGGCGCGCAGCGTGACCTGGTCGATCTTCACCCGCTTGCCGCCGGCCAGAAAGCTGGCCGGCTCGGCGCGCGGCACGTAATCGGCAAAGCGCTCCAGCACCATCGAGGCGCCCGGCCGCCATTCGCTGGCACGGAAGCGGAAGGGGCCCGAGCCCACGATCTCGCGGATGCGCGTCTCCACCGGTACCGCCGCCAGCCGCTCGGGCAGCATCACCGGCAGCGGCGCATTGGGCTTGCCCAGCACATCGAGCATCAGCGGGAAGGGCGTCTTCAGGGTAAGGCGGAAACCGCGCGCGCCGGTGGCCACCAATTCGGCCTTGGCAGCCCAGAGCATGCGCCCCAGCGCATCCCTCGGGGCCCAGCGCTCCAGGCTCGCCACGCAATCAGTGGCGGTGACCGGCGCGCCATCATGCCAGCGAAGCCCGGGGCGCAGCAGAAAATCCCAGCGCAGCCCATCGGCCGAGGTCTCGAAACTCTCCACCATCTGCGGGCGGATCACGCCCTCACCATCCATGGCGAAGAGCGTGTCGAAGACGTGGGTCGCGAAGGTGCGGGTGATGGCGGCGGTGGTGGCGTGGGGGTCCAGGATCACCACCTCGCTCTCCAGGGCCACATTCAGCGCGCCCGCGGCCGCTGCGTGCCGTGCGAGAAAGGGCAGGGCCATTGCCCCCATGGCCGCACGCCGGTCTATCCGCATGGTCACGCCTCCATTGTTTTGCCGAGGCTAGGCATGGTGGCCAGCGGCCGACAAGCGTGGTGTGTTACGAAAATGGACAGCACCGAAACAATCCGCGCCGCCGCGCAAGCCGCCCTCCCGCCGCTGGAAGGGGAACTGCATGTCGCTGGCCTGACCGCCAGCGTCACCGTCCATCGTGACCCTGAGGGCATCCCCCATATCCGTGCCGAAAATGTCGCCGATGCCTGGTTCGCCCAGGGCTTCGTCCATGCCCAGGACCGGCTGTTTCAGATGGAGCTGAACCGCAGACGGGCGCTCGGGCGCAGCGCGGAATGGCTGGGGGCGGCGGCTTTCGCCTCCGACGCGCTGGCCCGCCGCCTTGGCATTGAGAGCGCCAGCCGGCGTGACGCCGCCGCACTGGGGGCCGATGCCCGGGTGATGATCGAAGCCTATGCCGCGGGGGTGAACGCTTTCATTGCTTCAGGCGCGCCGCTTGCCATCGAATACCAATTGCTGAGCGCAACACCCGAGCCCTGGCAGGGCTGGCACACCATCGCCGTGATGCGCCGCCTGGGCCTGCTGATGGGCAGCGTGTGGTTCAAGCTGTGGCGCGCCGCTGCCCTGCCGGTGGCCGGGCGCGGTACCAGCCTGCTGCGCTATGATGATGGTGGGATGGATGCGCTGATTCTGCCGCAGGGCAAGGAATCGCTGCGCTGGCGGGCAGGGCTGGAATTCCTCGCCCCGGCCGTGACCGCCCTGCTGGAAGCCGCCGAGGCCGATGCCACCGGCGGCGGCAGCAACAATTGGGCGGTGAGCGGCGCGCAATCCGCCACCGGCCGCCCCTTCCTGGCTGGCGACCCGCATCGGCTGTTCGAATTGCCCAATATGTACGCCCAAGGCCATCTCGCCTGCGATGCCTTCGATGTGGTGGGCCTGACCGTGCCGGGCGTGCCCGGCTTCCCGCATTTCGCCCAGAACGGCGCTGTGGCCTGGTGCGTGACCCACACCTTCGCCGATATTCATGACGTCTATCTGGAGCGCTTCGAGAATGGCCGTGTGCTGTTCCGGGGCCAGTGGGAGGCGCCGTCGCGGCGCATGGAAAGCATCGCCATCCGCGGCGAGGCAGCGCGCGAGGTGGAGGTGGTGGAAACCCGCCATGGCCCCGTCATTGCCGGCGACCCGGCCTCGGGCCACGCGCTGGCGCTAAAATCGGTGCAATTCGCCGAGACCGATCTTTCCTTCGACTGCCTGCCCAAGCTGCTGCGGGCGAAAACCGTGGCCGGTCTGTTCGAGGCGACGCGCGGCTGGGGGCTGATCGACCACAACCTCGTCGCCGCCGATACCGATGGCCATACCGGCTTCCTGCTGCGCGCCCGGGTGCCCCGGCGTGGCCGCGAGAATGGCTGGCTACCCATGCCGGGCTGGACGGGCGAGCATGAATGGGATGGCTGGATCGCGCATGAGGCTATGCCCCAGGTGATAGACCCTGAGGGCGGCATCATCGTCACCGCCAATAACCGCGTGGTGGCCGATGACCACCCCGATTACCTCTGCACCGATTGCCACCCGCCCTACCGCGCGGCGCGCATCGCCGCGCTGCTCAAGCAGTCCGGCGCGCGCGCACCCGGTGCGGCGGGGGCGATCCATGCCGATACGCTCTCGGCACCCGCCGCCACCTTCCAGGCCGCGCTGCGCGCCATCGAGGTCGCTGGGCCCGGTGCTGCGGTGCGGGCGAAAATCCTGGAATGGGATGGCCATATGGAGGCGATGGCGACCACCCCCACCCTCTATATTGCTTTCCGCCTGGCGCTGACCCGGCGCTTTGCCGCTGCCAGCGGCCTGGGCGCGCTGGCGGGCCACCCCTGGCTGGCACCGGCGCCGGGTGTCGCACCGCTGACCCAGCTTTGGTGGGCGCTGCCGGCCCTGCTGCGCAGCCAGGACACCACGCTGCTGCGCGGGGCCGATTGGGACCAGCTGATGGCCGAGGCGCTGGACGAGGCCGCCGCCGCCACCGCCGAAGCCTGGGGTGAGGCGCATAAGCCGCGCTTCGCCCATCCGCTCTCTAGCCTGTTTCCGGCCGCTGCCGCGGTGCTCGACCCGCCTTCGCTGCCCATTGGCGGCGATGGCGATACGGTCTGGGCCAATGGGCTGGTCGCACCACTCGGCCCCCGCGCGACCTATGGCGCCCTGGCGCGCTATGCCTTTGATGTGGGGGATTGGGAGAAGAGCCGCTGGAGCGTCTTCCTCGGCGCCTCCGGCCACCCGGCCAGTCCGTTTTATGCCAATCAGCACGCGGCCTGGGCAAGTTGCAGCATGACGCCGATGCGTTATGGCTGGGCTGGTATCGCTGCCGGTGCGGTGGCTACGCAGCGGCTGCTTGCCTAGCGGGCTGCTGAAAACCGGCGAGCGAGCGACAATAAGATCGAGGGGCTTTGCCCCTCGAGCACCCCAAAAGGAAACTGAGTTTCCTTCACCTTCGATCAATTATCGGTATAAAAAATTTTCAAAGGTCCAGGAAAATCATTTTCCTGGTGGGAGAGCGGGAAAGGGCAAAGCCCTTCCGCTCTTTTCGTTCGCAATCAGGCTTTGTCAGCAGCCTGCTAGCCGAGCAGCGTCGTGATGCGGCGCTGCAATTCGGCCAGCAGCCGGGGCGCGCCGCCTTCGTGGATCAGCCCGGCGAATTCGCTGCGTCGCGAGGCCAATTCGCTGATCGTGCCGGTCAGATAGACATCCACCACCCGGCCATTGCGCAACAGATAGCTGAGCACCACCGGTTCCTGCCCACCGGTGCGGTTCAGGATGGTGCGGACCAGCTGGTCGCCATTGGGCGTGGCCTGAACGGCCTGGGTGGCGAAGCTCTCGCCCGAAAAGCCGTCAAAGCGGGCGGCATAGGTGGCGATGGACCAGCGGGTGAAGGCCTCGGTCAGCGCGGCCTGGTCGGCGGCGGTGAAGCCTGTCCAGGGCGGGCCGATGGCGATGCGCGTCATCGTCACCAGATCAAAGACCTGCGCCATCACCGGCGCCAGCCGGTCATAGCGGCCGCGCACGCCCAGGCGGGGCGCATTGCGCATGATGTCTAGCAGGGTGCTGTGAAACCCCTCGACCAGCGCGGCTGGGCTTTGCGCCCGAGCGGTTGCGGCGGCGAGAGACATGGCGAGCGCCAGAAGGGCGCGGCGGTGCATGGACATGGTCCCCTGTAGCACCATGGCCCTGAGGGAACGAGGGTGGACCGCCCGCCCCGCCCAGGCCACAACGCCGCTATGGATGAACGTTTCACCACCTTCGTCACCGGCGCCACGGGTTTTCTGGGCAGTTCGGTGGCCCGTGCCCTGGTGGCGCGTGGCCATAGGGTGAGCGCGCTGGCCCGGCCCGAGACGCCGCGCGGCGTGCTCGATGGCCTGCCCATCGCCTTCACCCCGGGTGACCTGACCGACCCGGCGAGCCTCGCTCTGGGCATGGCAGGCTGTGATGCGGTGATCCATTGCGCGGCGGATTACCGCATCTTCGTGCCCGACCCGGCGGCGATGTTCGCGGTGAATGTGGCGGGCACCGAGGCGGTGATGCGCGCCGCCATGGCGGCGGGTATGCGCCGCATTGTCCATGTCAGCAGTGTTGCCACCCTCAAGCCGCGCGCCGATGGCAGCCCCGCCACCGAGGCCGATGCCGCAACCCCCGCCGAGGCCATCGGCCCCTATAAGACCAGCAAGACCGAGGCCGAGCGCCTGGTCGAGCGGATGGTGCTGGAGGAGGGGCTGCCCGCCACCATCGTCAACCCCAGCACCCCCATCGGCCCGCGTGACCGCCGGCCAACCCCCACCGGCCGCCTCATCCTGGAGGCCGCGCGGGGCAATATGCCGGCCTATGTCGAGACCGGGCTCAACCTCGTCCATGTCGAGGATTGCGCTGCCGGCGTGGTGGCCGCGCTGGAGCATGGCAGGCTGGGCCAGCGCCATATTCTGGGCGGGCAGGATGTCAGCCTGGCCGAATTGCTGGGGTATATCGCCACTCGTTATGGCCGCCGCCCGCCCTTCCGCCTGCCGCGCGGCCCGCTCTTCCCGCTTGCCTTCCTGGCCGAGACGGCGGCGCGGGTCACCGGGCGAGAGCCGATGTTGACCCTGGATGGGCTGCGCATGGCCGGCCATCGCATGTATTTTACCGCCGCCCATGCGCAGGCGGTGCTGGGCTTTCACGCTCGCCCCTGGCGCGAGGCGGTGGATGACGCGCTGGGCTGGTTCACCGAACAGGGCATGCTGTGATCTGGCTGGGTGCGGCTGCGCTGCTGGCCTGGCTTGTGCTGCTGCTGGGGCGGGGAATGTTCTGGCTGTGCCGGGAGAATGATGCCCAGGCCGCGCCAGACCTGCTGCATTGGCCCGATGTCACCATCCTGGTCCCGGCCCGTGACGAGGCCGAGACCATCGCAACCGTGGTGCAGGCGCTGCTGGCGCAGGATTACCCGGGCGGGCTCGCATTATGGGTGGTGGATGACCGCAGCGGTGATGACACCGCCGCCCTTGCACGCGCCGCGGCCGGCGGGGATGCGAGGCTGCAAGTGGTCACCGGCCGTGACCGCCCGCCGGGTTGGACTGGCAAGCTCTGGGCCTTGCAGCAGGGGCTGGCAGCGGCCAATCCCACCACGACCTATCTGCTCTTCACCGATGCCGATATTCACCATGCGCCCGACAGCCTGCGCCGCCTCGTGGCCCGGGCCGAAACAGGTGGCTATGCGCTGACCAGCCTGATGGCGAAGCTGCGCTGCGAGAGCCGCGCCGAGCGTTGGTTCATCCCCGCCTTCATCTATTTTTTCCAGATGCTCTATCCGTTCCGTTGGGCCAATGACCCCGCCCGCCGCATGGCCGCTGCGGCGGGTGGCTGCGTGCTGCTACGGCGGGCGGATTTCGAGGCTGCGGGTGGCGTTGCGGCGATTCGCGGCGCGATGATCGATGACTGCACGCTGGCTGCGGCCATCAAGCGCCAGCGCCCGGGCACGCGGATCTGGCTGGGGCTGACCGAGCGGGTGGTCTCGCTGCGTGCATGCCCGAGCATCGAACCGATTCGGAGGATGGTTGCGCGCACCGCCTATGCCCAACTGCGCTACAGCCCGGCCCTGCTGCTGGGCATGCTGCTGGCGCTGACGCTGGTTTTCCTGGTGCCGCCGGCGCTGACATGGTGGGGCAGCTTCTGGGCCCGGCTGCTCGGCCTCGCGGCCTGGCTGGGCATGGCGCTGAGCTTCGTGCCGGTGCTGAGCTTTTACCGCCTGCCGGTCTGGCGTGGTGTGGCTTTGCCGGTGGTGGCGATGTTCTACATGCTCTTCACCCTGGACAGCGCCATCGCCCAGCATCGCGGCCAAGGCGGCATGTGGAAGGGCGAGGCCGGCCCCGCACCGCCTCCGGGCTGACGCGCCCCGCGCATGTCAGATTGTTCATGCCGCGACAATCACTGTGATGGTGGCGGAGGAAAAGTCCCTCGATCTTGTTCTCCCGTGCTATTCGTTTTTCAGTAGTCTGTTGGATGTTTGGTGCGACCATGCCGCCGGCCCAACCTGGCCGATACGCTCTGCAACAGCAGGGTGGCTTCGCAAAACCGACCAAATCGCTCTATGGCGTGCCGCTGACCGCTATCTGCCTGATGGGATCACCGTGTCTTGGATAGTCTGCCTGGTATCGCCCCGCCTGTGTCCGTGACCGGCGACGCGCCGCGTGGCGCGGCGCTGGATGCGGCTGTGCTGCGGGCGCGGGATGCGCTGCTGCGCCGCCAGCGTGAGGACGGCCATTGGGTTTTCGAGTTGGAGGCCGACGCCACCATTCCGGCCGAATACATCATGCTGCGCCGCTTCTTTGGCCAGCATGACCCGGTGCGTGAGGCCGCCATTGGCCAATACCTCCGCCGGTTGCAGGCGCAGCAGGCGCCGAGCGCGGCCGGTGGCTGGCCGCTCTACCATGCCGGCAAGATCGATATCTCCTGCTCGGTGAAGGCGTATTTTGCCCTGCGCCTGATCGGTGATCCCGTCGATGCGCCGCATATGATCCGGGCGCGGGAGGCGATTCTGGCCGCGGGTGGCGCGGCAAAAAGCAATGTCTTCACCCGTTGCACCCTGGCTTTGTTCGGCCAGGTGCCCTGGCATGCCGTGCCGGTCATGCCGCCGGAACTCATCCTGCTGCCTCGATGGTTTCCCTTCCATATCGGCAAGATCAGCTACTGGGCACGCACCGTGCTGGTGCCGTTGACGGTGGTGATGGCGCGCCGGCCACAGCCCGTGGCGCCCATCGGTGTCGATATCGGCGAACTCTTCGCCACCCCCCCTGATGAGGTGCGCGAATGGCCGGGGGGAGCGCATCAGCAGGAACCCTGGTCCAGCCTGTTCAAGGCGGTGGACAAGGCGCTGCAGCGCGCCCAGAGGCTCTTCCCCCGCACCCACCGCATCCGCGCCGAGGCGGCTTGCGAAAAATTCGTCAACGAGCGGCTCAATGGCGAGGATGGGCTGGGGGCGATCTACCCCGCCATGGCCAATGCCATCTTCATGTATCACGTCATGGGCGTGGCCGAGAGCGACCCGCGCATGACAACCGCCTGGGCCGCCATCGAGAAACTCGTCTGCGAGCGCGCGGATGGTGAGACCTATGTCCAGCCCTGCCTCTCGCCGATTTGGGACACCGCCCTGGTGGCGCATGCCCTGCTCGAGGCCGGCGGGGCTGAGGCCGAGCAGGCGGTGGGCCGCTGCGTTGAATGGCTTTTGACCCGCGAGATCACCGAGGTGCGCGGCGACTGGGCCTGGCAGCGGCCGCATCTCAAGCCCGGTGGCTGGGCCTTCCAATACGAGAATGCGCATTACCCCGATGTGGATGACACCGCCGTGGTCGTGCTGGCCATGGACCGCCACCGCCGTGCCACTGGCACCGCACCGCCGGGCACCGACCAGGCCATTGAGCGCGCGGTGGATTGGACCATTGGCATGCAGAGCCGGGGCGGAGGCTGGGGCGCCTTTGATGCCGACAACACCCATCATTACCTCAACCACATCCCCTTCGCCGATCATGGTGCGCTGCTCGACCCACCAACGGCAGATGTGACGGGGCGCTGCCTTGCCATGCTGGCCCAGCTTGGCGAGGCCTCGCAGAAGCCCGCGCGGGAGGCGGTGGCTTATCTGCTGGCCGAGCAGGAGGCCGATGGCGCCTGGTATGGCCGCTGGGGGGTGAATTACGTCTATGGCACATGGTCGGCGCTGACCGCGCTCAACGCCGCCGGCCTGCCGCATGAGCATGCCGCGATGCGCCGCGCCGTGGCCTGGCTGGAAGCGCGCCAAAACCCCGATGGTGGCTGGGGCGAGGATGGTGATACCTATCCCGAGCGGGGCGGCACCGCCCCCGATGGCGGCAGCCGGCGGAATTCGGCCTCCACATCGAGCCAGACGGCCTGGGCACTCCTGGCGCTGCTGGCGGCGGGTGAGGCTGATAACCCAGCCGTGGCGCGCGGCGCCACCTACCTGCTGCGCAGCCAGACCGAGGCCGGCGAATGGGATGAGGATGATTATTCCGGCACTGGTTTTCCGCGGGTGTTTTATCTGCGCTATCACGGCTATCGGCAGATTTTCCCGCTTTGGGCCTTGGCAAGGCTGCGCAATCTGCAGATGAGGAATTCGCGGCAGGTCAGTTTCGGATTGTAGTCCCAAGATTATTAATCCTTGGACTTTGTGTCGGTTCGCCCATCATAATCCCTGCCTGTGTTGATCGCAGGATAATCCGCCATGCTCAGCCGCCGCTTCCTGCTCGCCTGGCCCATGCTGCTGCTCGGCGCCTGTCCGGGTGAGGCATCCGCCATGAGGGCCATTCGCCAGCGCCGATTCAACCCGATCGGCCGTGCCCTTAGGCCGCGTTACCCGCAGCTTCCCAGGCTTTGGCCCAACTGAGCGCCGGGCGCCAAGCTTCCCCCCTGGCCCCGCCCTTGCGCCCAACACCCACCCGCGCCAGTTTGCGGCAAAACGGTTGAGGGTTTTATCCATGTCGGAGAATTTCGACGTCATTGTCATCGGCGCCGGTCCGGGCGGTTATGTCTGCGCCATTCGCGCCGCGCAGCTGGGCATGAAGGTGGCCTGCGTAGAAAAACGCGCCACGCTGGGCGGCACCTGCCTCAATGTCGGCTGCATCCCTTCCAAGGCGCTGCTGCAAAGCTCCGAGCATTATGAGGAGGCGGTCCACAAACTCGCCGAACATGGCGTCAATGTCGGCCAGGTGACCCTGGACCTCAAGCGCATGCAGGCCCGCAAGGCCGAGGTGGTGGGGGCCAATGTCAAAGGCATCGAGTTCCTCTTCAAGAAGAACAAGGTCACCTGGCTGAAGGGCGAGGGCCGGATCGTCAAGCCCGGCACCGTCGCCGTGGATGGCACCGAATATGCCGCCAAGCACATTGTCATTGCCTCGGGCTCCGAGAGCATTCCGCTGCCCGGCGTCACCGTCGATGAGAAGCGTATCGTCACCTCCACCGGCGGGCTGGAACTCGATGCCGTGCCGGGCCATCTCGTGGTGATTGGCGGGGGCTATATCGGCCTGGAGATGGGCTCGGTCTGGTCGCGTCTCGGCGCCGAGGTCACGGTCATCGAATTCCTCGACCGGCTGGTGCCGGCGATGGATACCGAGGTGGGCAAGAGCTTCGAGCGCATCCTCACCAAGCAGGGCTTCAAATTCAAGCTCAAGACCAAGGTGGTCTCGGCCGTGGCTGACGATGCCGGCGTCACCCTCACCCTGCAGCCGGCTGCCGGCGGTGCGGAGGAGACGCTGCGAGCCGATGTGGTGCTGCTGGCCATTGGCCGCCGCGCCTATGTGGCTGGCCTGGGGCTGGATGCGGCGGGCGTGGCGCTGGATGAGCGCGGCCGCGTCACCGTCGATGCGCATTACGCCACCAATGTGCCGGGCATCTGGGCCATCGGCGATGTCATCACCGGCCCCATGCTCGCCCATAAGGCCGAGGAGGAGGGCGTGGCCCTGGCGGAAAATCTCGCCGGACAGCGCGGCCATGTGAATTACGGCGCCATCCCCGGCGTGGTCTATACGTGGCCCGAGGTTGCCAGCGTGGGTGAGACTGAGGAGCAGTTGAAGGCGCGCGGGCAGGCCTACAAGGTCGGCAAATTCCCCTTCACCGCCAATGGCCGGGCCCGCGCGATGGGCGATACCGATGGCTTCGTGAAAATCCTGGCCGATAAGGTGACGGACCGCGTGCTGGGCGCCCATATCCTCGGACCCGATGCCGGCACGCTGATCGCCGAGATCGCATTGGCGATGGAATTCGGCGCCAGCGCCGAGGATGTGGCGCGCACCTGCCACGCCCATCCCTCGCTGAACGAGGCGGTGAAGGAGGCGGCCCTCGCCGTGGATGGCCGGGCGCTGCATATCTGAAACCAGCCGCCGCTCGGCGCTTGGGCCACACTGCGTTCACTGTGCGTGGCCCAGCTAGTATTGAGAGCATGATCCAGCGTCTTCGGCGATTCTGCCTCAACGCATCATGCTTCATCGCCATGGCGCCGCGCCTTGCCTTCCCCGCCTGCCTGCTGGCACTGGCCCTGGCGCAGGCCGAGCCCTTGGCGAGCATGCCGGAGGTGGTCGTGCGCGCCCCCGCGCCCCTGCCGCTCGCCAGCGCCTCCGAGCGTGTCATCACCGCCGATGAGATCGCCTCCCGCCCCATCGCCCGCCCGGGCGAAATCCTGGAGGCCGCCCCCGGCCTGATCGCCTCCCAACACAGCGGCGAGGGCAAGGCCAACCAGTATTTTCTGCGGGGCTTCAACCTCGATCACGGCACCGATCTGGCCATCACCCTCGATGGCATGCCGCTCAACATGCGCAGCCATGCCCATGGCCAGGGCTATGCCGATCTGAACTTCCTCATCCTCGAATTGCTGGCCGAGATGCGGCTGCGCAAAGGCCCTTACGGTGCCGATCAGGGCGATTTTGCCAATGCGGGGCAGGTTGACCTGTCGCTGCTGAACAGCCTGCCCCGGCCCATCCTGCAAACCACCATCGGCAGTTTCGGCTATTGGCGCGGGCTGGCGGCGGGCAGCCAGGCGCTGGGCCCGGGCCGCTTGCTGCTGGCGGGCGAGATCACCGCCTATGATGGCCCCTGGGAGCGGGCGGACCGGCTGCGCCGCTTCAACGGCCTGGCCCGTTACAGCCAGGGCGGCGAAGCGGCGGGTGTGGCGGGGCGGCATGTCCACCCGGTGGAGCCGGTGGCCATCCGCCTCACCCTCAGTGTGGTCTTATAGCGGAACGGCCCCAGCCTCAGCGCGTGCGCCGCGACAGCGACACCGCATAGGCCCCGGCCCGCACCGCCAGCGTCGGGTCGTCGCTGAGCGCGATCCCGGGCTCTTGGTCGAGCAGCAAGGCGCTGATCGGGTCACAGGCGCCGCCCGGGCCGGCGGCCACCTCGGTCACGCTCAGCCGGCCCACGATGATGCGCGGGCGCTCATCAGGCCAGGCGATGGTGGGGTTGTTCACATCATCGCCTTCGCCAGGGAATTGCAGCACCATGTCGAATTCAACCGGGGCGCTGGAAAGGCGCCGGCGCAGCTCGTCAGCCAGGAAATCAGCCGGCATGGTGTTCAATTGTTCGGCCGTCAGCCGCTCCAGCCCCGCGCGCGGCTCGAATACCCAGCGCGCGATCCGCACCTGGCCATCCGCACCCTGAAAGCGGAAGGCATTCACCCCGAAATAGGGCGTGGTGGCAAAGCTGGCCGGGGGTAGGTTGGCGGCCAGCCAGCGGCCCTGGTTGAGCGTATTGGGGTTGGCGGCCACGAAGGCCGCCACCGCCGCCGGGTCGGGCGGCGCGCCATTGGCCCCTCGGCTGCGCACCAGCAATCCGCCGACAAAAGCCTCAGGCGTGGGTGCGCCGAAAACCGGCACCGAGATGCTTGCCGAATCCCAAATATCGCCGGCCGGCGTCTCCATGCGGATCGCAAGGCCGCGGGTGCTGCGGGCGGTGTCTGATACGCGGGCATTGGGCCCGCCCACGCCAAAGCGGATAATGGCCGGCACGCGCTGGCCATTGAACACCGGGGCGACGGAAAGCCGGCCACCCTCGGCCGTGCCGACGAAATGCCCCGTGGCGCAATACCCCTTGCCATGGCTGGGGCGATAGGTGGTGATGCGCCCCAGCGCGCCCTCCATCGCATCGATGATCACATCCGGTGCTGGCGGCAATGTCTGCGCCCCGGCCAGGCCGAGAAAGGCCAGCGAGCCGAGGGCGAGGAGGGGAGTGCGAAGCCGCATGGTGTGTCTCGCTTTCTGTGAGTGCGCGATGATAGCCCGATGCGGCATGATCGTCAGGGGCGCGGGCAGGCGGGATCAAAATTTCACAGTTGGATAAGGAATTATATGCCAAGGGTCCGGCCGGGCGATGGCGTCGCTTCTGGCCGGAGACTCACGCAGTGTGATGTTCTGCGGCACAACAAGGCCCGCCTTCTGTCCCGCCCCGGTGAAGGCCACTCATTCGGGGCAGCACAAGCCATCGGCACAGGCGTAGACATCCTCCTCCTCCTCATCCGGCCAGAATGTGGCCGCAGCATGGGAGGGGCTGGGCCAGGCCAAAAGCCGGGCGCCGTAGTAAAGCCCAGGCCATATGACCAGCCCCAGGAGTAGCAGCGTCGGAAGGGGGGCCAGGCCCATTGCCAGCAGGTTCACCCCCCGCTCGCCCCATGCGATATCCCCCCTCCGACCCATGCTCAGGCGATCACCACGAGGTCTGACAGGCTCAGTCCGGGTGCGCCCTGGAAGGTGGCCAGCAGCACGGAGGCCCCGGCGCCGGTGCCATCGGCGTCGAAGTAGAATTGCCCGCCATCAGTGTCGTAGATGAACTGCGCCTCGGCCGCTGTGGCCACGCCGGCCCTGTTGGCGGCAAATTCACCGCTGGTGAGCGGACCGGCATCAAGGCCGAAGCCCGAGGCCGAAATCTGAACATCATCCTCGCGGCCGCGGAAGTCGCGAATGATGTCGCCACCCTCGGCCGCGTTGTTGAACACAACGAGGTCACGTCCCGCGCCCAGCGAGATGGTATCGGCACCTTGGCCGCCGATGAGCTTGTCGCCGCCGCCGCCGCCAGAGAGCGTATCATCGCCGCCGCCGCCAATCAGCGTATTGGCCCGGTCATCGCCGCGGATGCTGTCGGCATTATTCGTGCCCGTGACATTGGGGAAGTTGGCGATGTCGAAGGTAAAGCTGCCCAGCCCCGGCACACCATTGACCACCAGCTTGCCCAGCGCGAGGTCAATGGCGAAGCTTGTTGTCTGCGCGGCCGGGTTGGCCACGGTGCCGTCGATCAGATTGGCCTGGCCAGTCGCGCCGATGATCTTCTCGACATTGAGGATCGTGTCCTGGCCCAGGGCGCCCTTGGCGATCACGCCCTGGCTGCGCAGTGTCACCGCCGTGCCCAGGGTTGAGTAGTCCAAGGTATCCGTACCGGCGGCACCATTATAGGTATCGTTGCCCGCGCTGCCGAAGAAGGTGTCATTGGTCGCAGCGCCGATGACGGCGTCGGCATTATTGGTGCCTCGCACCTGGTTGAAGTTCTCGACGACAAAATTCAACGAGCCGAGACCGGGAATCCCATTCACCTGCAGGGTATTGGCACCCAGGTCGACCTTGAAGCTGGTGGTCTGAGTGGCCGGATTGGTGACAGTTCCGTCGATCAGGTTGGCCTTGCCGACTGCGCCGATGATGCGCTCGATGCCGATCAGAAGGTCGGTGCCGGCAGCGCCCTTGCCGACCACACCCTGGCTGAGCAGGGTCACCCCGTTGCGCAGTGCGGAGTAATCGGCGGTGTCGATGCCTGCGCCGCCGTCAATGGTATCATTGCCGGTGCCGCCGACCAGCACGTTATCTGCAGCGTTGCCCTGCAGGAGGTCATTGGTCGCCGGCGGGGCCGGCATATTGGGGGTGGGCTGCGGGCCACGCCGTGCTGGTGCAAGAGCCATGATTGATCACTCCTTTGAAGATTTTTCCCGAACGGAGAGACGTTTCTCCTGGGCTGCTTTTATGTGGGAAATTTACCCACGTCAAGCGCTTGTGTTTTTTTTTCCTCTGGGCGACATAGGTGGAGGGTGCGGGGGGAATTTTCCCACACCCAGGATCCGCAATGGTAAAACCGCCGCGAAACGGTCAGGAAAGCCAGTTCATGCCCTCCGATCTTCCAGGAGATGCACCTCCCTCAGGCCCGCCCGCGGCGCTCACCGCCGCGGTGGAGCGCCTACTCGCACCGCTGCTGCGGGTGCTGATCCATTTCGGCGTGACCTTTCCCATGCTCGGCACCCTGCTCAAGCGCGGCTATGTGGATGCGGCCACCCGGCATTTCGCCCTGCCCGATCGCGAATTGAGCGATAGCCGGGTGGCCCTGCTCACCGGGCTGCACCGGAAGGATGTGAGTGTGCTGCGCCATCGCCCGGAGGAAGCCAAGACGCGCCCCGGTACGCTCTCGGCCCGGGTGCTGAGCCGCTGGCTGGCCCATCCCGATTGGGCCGATGCCGCGGGCCGGCCGATGGTGCTGCCCCGCGCGGCCGAAACCGGGCCGAGCTTCGAGGCGCTGGTCGTGAGCATCAGCCGCGATGTTCGCAGCCGCACCCTGCTCGACGAATTGCTCCGCCTGGGCGTGGTGCGCGAACGCGCCGATGAGCGGCTGGAACTGCTGGGCGCCGCCGATATCCCCAGCGGTGATCTGGACCGGCTGGCCTATTATTTCGGCCGCAATCTGGGTGACCATATTGCCGCCGCCGGCCATAATCTTATTGGTGAGCGGCCACCCTATATGGAGCGTGCCCTGGCCTTTGATGGCCTCTCCGAGGCCGCCATCGCCCAATTGACCGAAGAGGCGGGGCGGCTTGGCATGGCCATGCTAACCCAACTCAACGCCATGGCCGTGAGACTGGCCGAGGCAGATCCACCCGATCCAGCCGCCGCGCAGCGTTTCATGACCGGACTTTATGTGTTCTCTACCCAGGACAACGGCCAGGAGCCGGACTGATGCTATACCTCGTCGGCAAGCGGGCCCTCGGCCCCCTCGGGCTTTCGCTGCTGAGCGCCTGTGCCGGCCAGCGCAGCGCTGATCGCGGCATTGGCGGCACGGGCGGCATCGCCGATCGCGGCATTGGCGGCACCGGCATTTCCGGTGGCCTGGCCGCAGGGGGCATTGGCGGCACCGGTATTGGCGGCCTCGGGCTGATCGGCACCGTCACCGCTTTCGGCAGTATCTGGGTGAATGGCGTGCGACTCGCTTTGCCCGAGGGGCTGCGCGTCACCCGCGAGGGCATTGCGGCCAAGGCCGAGGACATCAAGCTCGGCCATGTCGTGGTGGCCCGGGCCGGCGGATTTGGCGATAGCGCCATCGAGGCGCTGGCGCTTGATATGCGTATTGCCGTGGCCGGCCTGGTGGAGCGGCGTGAGGCAGACACGATCTGGGTTCTGGGTCAGCTTTGCAGCATTGGCCAGGCCGTGGCGGATTCTAGCCTTGGTGATCCCCAACCCGGCCGGGTGGTGGCGGTGAGCGGGCTGCGCCGGGCCGATGGTGCCATTATCGCCTCTCGCCTTGACCCATGGTCGCCCGAGGCGGGCTGGCTATTGCGCGGCAGGTTGGAGGCGGGCGGGGCCATTGCCGGGGTGCCGGTTGGATTGGCGCCGGGGCTTCGCCTTCCCGATGATGCCCAGGGCAAGGAGTTGGTTGCCAAGGGCAGCATGTCCACTGGCGCGCTGCTGGCCGAGAGCCTGCGGGTGGAGCCGGCCAATCCCTTCGGCGGTAATGTCGGGCGGGTGCTGGTGGAAACCTATCTCGACGCTGCCGGCCGCGCGCCCACGGTTTTGGGGGCTCCCGCCACCGCCATGGGTGAGGCGAATGCGCGGGTGGTCTATGCAGCGCGCGTCACTGGGCAGGCCGGCGGGCTTACCGGTGTCGACGCTGCGCCGGCCCCGGCGATTGGCCAGCGTGAACTCCCCGGCGGCGGCTTTGCGCGGAGTGGCGCGGCACAAGGCAGCGGCCAAGGGGGCGGCCAAGGGGGCGGCCAAGGGGGCGGCCAAGGGGGGCGCGCGACGCAGTCCAATTCTGGCGCTTCGAGTGGGTCTTCCGGTTCAACCTCGCCCCAGGGGGCTGGTGGGCCGGCAGAGGCAGCCGCGCAGCCAGGGCCAAGAGGAGAGGCTGGCCAGGGCTCCCAAGGTGGTCAGGGCTCGCCGGGCGGCCAGGGTTCCCAGGGTGGTCAGGGCGGCCAAGGTTCTCAGGGTTCTCAGGGTTCCCAAGGTTCTCAGGGCTCCCAAGGTTCCCAGGGCTCCCAAGGTTCCCAGAGTTTCCAGGGTGGTCAGGGTTCCCAAACTACCCAGGGCTCCCAGCTCGGCCAAGGCCTGCAGGCTGGCCCGGGCGGCCAGACTTCGCCCGGAGGTCAGGGTCTGCAAGGCGGCCAGGGTGCTCAAATTGGGCCAAGCGGGTCTTCCGCGGCGGGCGCGCCCATGGGGCCAGGTGCAAATCCAGGGGCAGGCGCCGCTTCGGGTGGCGTTGCGGCGCCAGCGCCCAGTGCTGCGCCCAGAGCTGCGCCCAGTGCTGTCCCCAGTCCTGCCCGCTTCGGGCCTGGCCAGGGCGCACCAGCAGCCCAGCCCAGCATGCCGGCTCCCCCCCGCGCCGCGCCGGCCTCCAGCCCCGCGCCCGCCGCACCGGCGGCACCCAGCATGCCCGCAGCCGGGCGCGCCGCGCCCCCGCCCAACGTCACGCCGCCCCCCTCGGGGCGGCGTTGAAACAGGCAGCGCTTTGCCGCGCCCGCCGCTGCTGATACCTATGAGCGTCCGATGGGGTGCTGCGATTCGCGCGCCATCGCTCCGCTGCGACATTTGGGGGCTGAGGCCATGAAATTCATTGTTGACCGCGCCATCCTGCTCAAGGCCCTGGCCCATGTGCAATCCGTGGTCGAGCGCCGCAACACCATCCCCATCCTGGCCAATGTGCTGCTCGACGCGAAGGAGGGCACCCTCAGCCTGACCGCGACCGATATGGAGATCGCCATTGTCGAGGAGGTGGCCGGCGTCGCGGTCACCCGCCCCGGCCGCAGCACGGCCCCGGCCGCCACCCTCTATGACATCGTGCGCAAATTGCCCGACTCGGCGAAGATTGAACTCGACCACCCGGGCGGTGATGCGCCGCTGGTGCTGCGCGCGGGCCGTTTCGTCACCTCCATCCTGGCCCTGCCGGTGGAGGATTTCCCCTCCATGACCGAGGGCAAGTTGCCGATCCGCTTTTCCCTGCCGGCCAATCTGCTCCGTGGCCTGATCGACCGCACCAAATTCGCCATCTCCACCGAGGAGACGCGCTACTACCTCAACGGCATTTACCTGCACGTCGCCGAGAGCGATGGCGTCCATGTGCTACGCGCTGCGGCGACGGATGGCCACCGCCTCGCACGCGTCGAGGAGCCTATGCCCGAGGGTGCCGCCGGCATGGCCGGCGTGATCGTGCCGCGCAAGACGGTGGGCGAAGTGCGCAAACTGGCCGAGGACACCCAGGACGAGATCGAAATTCGCCTCTCCGAGACCAAGGTGCAGTTCCGCATCGGCACCATCGTGCTCACCTCCAAGCTGATCGACGGCACCTTCCCCGATTACGAAAGGGTGATTCCGCGCGGCAATGACAGGATTCTGCGCGTCAATAAGAAGGAATTCGCCGAGGCGGTGGCCCGTGTGGCAGCGATCTCCAATGAGAAATCCCGCCCCGTCAAACTCTCCATCGACCGCAACCACCTCAGGCTGGAGGCCTCCAGCGCCGAACAGGGCTCCGCCCAGGAGGAGCTGGATGGGGGCAATGTGGAATACAGCGCCGGCCCGCTAGAGATCGGCTTCCAGGCCCGTTACCTCGCCGACATCACCGAACAGATCGGCGACAAGGTGGAGTTCCGCTTCTCCGATGGTTCGGCGCCCACCGTGGTGATGGATGCGGCCCGGCCCGAGGCGCTTTATGTCCTCATGCCCATGCGGGTGTGAGTTTCGGGCATCATTTTCCCATGCTGCGCGGTGTTCCGGCCATGGCAGGGCCGCTGGGGGTATCCCCCCGATTAGACCCAAGGTGACGGATAAGCTCCGCCTCCACCGCCTCACCCTCACCGGGTTCCGCAGCTATCCGGCCGCCACGCTGGAGAGCGGCGCAGGCATGCTCGTCCTCACCGGCCCCAATGGCGCGGGCAAAACCAATATCCTGGAGGCGATCAGCCTGCTTGGCCCCGGCCGCGGCCTGCGCGGTGCGCGGGTGGCGGAACTCGCGCGGGTGGGGCAGAGCGCCTGGGGCGTGGCCGGGCGTTTTTCCGGCGCCTGGGGCGATTTCGAGATCGGCACCGGCACGCCGCCGGATGGCCCGGCCGACAAGCGGGTGTTTCGCCTCGACGGCGCCCCCGCCCGCAACCAGGCCGAATTGGCCGAGCGCGTCGCCGCCGTCTGGCTGACGCCGCAAATGGACCGGCTGTTCCAGGAAGGTGCCTCCGGCCGCCGCCGCTTCCTCGACCGTCTGGCCTGGGCGCTGGACCCCGGCCATGCCCGCGAGGTGGCGGCCTATGACAATGCCATGGCCCAGCGCAACCGGTTGCTGTCCCAGGGCGGGGACGCCACCTGGCTGGCCGGGCTGGAGGATGCCATGGCCAGGCACGGCGTGGCCGCCACCGCCGCCCGCCGCGCCCTGGTGGCCCGGCTGGATGCGGTGCTGGCAGCCGGTGCCCTGGGCGGCTTCCCC
The DNA here is from genome assembly GCF_040399605.1 of Rhodovarius sp. Classification (NCBI taxonomy): domain Bacteria; kingdom Pseudomonadati; phylum Pseudomonadota; class Alphaproteobacteria; order Acetobacterales; family Roseomonadaceae; genus Rhodovarius; species Rhodovarius sp. The sequence goes on from NZ_JBBARU010000002.1 coordinate 74,173, forward strand.
GCTGCCAGCCTCACCCTGCGCGACGCCACCGCCGATGCGCTGGATGCCGGCCCCGCCTTGGCCGCCGAGGATGGCCTGCGCGCCGCCCTGCGCGCCGCCCGCCACCGCGACCGCGCCGCCGGCGCCACCGTCGAAGGCCCGCACCGCGCCGATCTTGAGATGGTCCATCGCGAGAAATCAGTCCCGGCGGCACTTTGCTCGACCGGCGAGCAGAAGGCGCTGCTGGTCTCCACCGTGCTGGCCCATGCCGGGCTGATCCATGCCGCGCGTGGCTTTGCGCCGATTCTGCTGCTTGATGAGGTGGCGGCGCATCTCGATGCCCCCCGCCGCGCCGCCCTCTTCGAGGCCCTGGTAGCACTGCCCGCCCAGGCCTGGCTCACCGGAACCGAATGGGAGGTTTTCGCCCCCCTGCGCGGCCGTGCCCAGGGCTTCCTCATCGCGCCCGGCGCGGTGGCGGAAAACCGCGATTTACCCCTGCCTTAACCCCCCGGTTTCAGCTATAAGACAGTCAGGCCCGAGGGCCGTTTTTTCCAAGGGTTTTTCGCCACAGATGAGTGACTCCACCCCCACCCCCGGTCCCACCCCGGAAGAGGCCAATAACGCCGCCGCCGGCGAGGATTACGGCGCCTCCTCCATCACCGTGCTGCGCGGGCTTGAGGCGGTGCGCAAACGCCCTGGCATGTATATTGGCGACACTGATGACGGTTCGGGCCTGCACCACATGGCCTTCGAGATCATCGATAATGCGGTGGATGAGGCCCAGGCCGGCTTCGCCAGCCGCTGCGATGTGCTGCTCAACGGCGATGGCTCGGTCACCGTCACCGATGATGGCCGCGGCATCCCGGTTGATATGCATGCTGAAGAAGGCGTCTCTGCCGCCGAAGTGGTGCTGACCCGTCTGCATGCCGGCGGCAAATTCAATCAGAATTCCTACAAGGTCTCCGGCGGCCTGCATGGCGTGGGCGCCGCCGTGGTGAATGCGCTGTCGGAATGGATGGAGGTGCGCATCTGGCGCGCCGGTATCGAGCATTTCATCCGCTTCGAGCATGGCGAGACGGTGCAGCCGCTGCGCATCGTTGGCCCGTCCGACCACCACAATGGCACCGAGGTCACCTTCAAGCCCAGCTCGGGCACCTTCACCAAGGTCGAATACGACTTCGCCATTCTCGAGCGCCGGCTGCGCGAATTGGCCTTCCTCAATTCCGGCCTCGCCATCACCGTGCAGGATGACCGCTCAGTGCCGGCCCAGCGGGCGGAATTCAAATTCGATGGCGGCCTCGTCGCCTTCGTCGAATGGCTCGACAAGGGCAAGGAGCCGCTGTTCCGCCAGCCCATCTCGCTGATCTCGAAGGAGAGCGAGGGCATTCGCGTCGAGCTGGCCATGTGGTGGACGAATTCCCCCCGCGAATTGGCGCTCTGCTTCACCAACAATATCCCCCAGCGCGATGGCGGCACCCACCAGGCCGGCTTCCGCCAGGCACTCACCCGGGTGGTGATGAAATTCGCCGAGGATCTGGCCAAGCGCGAAAAGGTCGAGCTGATCGGCGAGGATATGCGCGAGGGCCTCACCGCCGTGCTCTCGGTGAAGGTGCCTGACCCGAAATTCTCCTCGCAGACCAAGGACAAGCTGGTCAGCTCCGAGGTGCAGCCGGTGGTCCATATGGCGGTGGCCGATGCCATAAGCCATTGGTTCGAGACGCATCCGAAAGAGGCGAAGGTCGTGCTCGATCAGGTCGTGCTCTCGGCCGTGGCCCGCAAGGCGGCGCAAATGGCCAAGGACAAGGTCAGCCGCAAGAACATGCTGGAATTCAGCACGCTGCCCGGCAAGCTGGCCGATTGCCAGGAGCGTGACCCGACCAAATGCGAAATGTTCATCGTCGAGGGTGACAGCGCCGGTGGCTCCGCCAAACAGGGCCGCAACCGCGCCAATCAGGCCATCCTGCCACTGAAGGGCAAAATCCTGAATGTGGAGCGGGCGCGCATCGACAAGATGCTGGCCTCGGCCGAAATCGGCACGCTGATCACCGCACTGGGCACCGGCATCGGCCCGGGCGAGCCCTCCCGGGGCGGCTTCTCACTCGACAAGCTGCGCTACCACCGCATCGTCATCATGACGGACGCCGATGTGGATGGCTCGCATATCCGCACCCTGCTGCTCACCTTCTTCTATCGCCAGATGCCGCAGCTGATCGAGGCCGGCTATCTCTACATCGCCCAGCCGCCGCTCTACCGCGCCAAGCGCGGCAATGATGAGCGATACCTGAAGGATGACCGCGCGCTGGAGGATTTCCTCCTCGAAAAGGCGCTGTCCAATGCCCGGCTGGCCTTTGCCGATGGCCGGCTGCTCGAAGGTGCGGCGCTGGCCGATGAGGTCGAGGTGCTGCGGCAAATGTCCGGCCGCATCAAGCGCCTCTCCGGCAATCTGCCCTCGGAATATATCGAACAGGCGGCCATGGCCGGCGCCCTGCGCGCCGAGCCTGATCTGGCGCTTGCGCAGGTCTTCGCAGCGAGGCTCGATGCCATGGCGCCGCCCGCCGAGCGTGGCTGGATGGCCAGCATCGATGGCGGGGCGATCAACCTGGCCCGCGTGGTGCGCGGCGTGACTGAGCGCTTCTCGCTGAGTGCCGCCCTGCTGCACACCGGCGATGCGCGTTGGCTGGATGAGCGCCGCAAAATCTTCGAGACCGATTTTGCCGAACCGGCAAAGCTCTTCTTCGACAGCACCGAGGTGGTGGCGCGCGGCCCGATGGCCGCACTCGACCGCATCATCGCCCAGGGCCGCCGCGGCCTGACCATCCAGCGCTTCAAGGGCCTGGGCGAGATGAACCCCGAGCAGCTCTGGAACACCACCCTCAACCCCGAGGCCCGCACCTTGCTGAAAGTGCGCGTCGATGATGTGGAGGATGCCGAGACGGTGTTCTCCACCCTGATGGGCGATGTGGTCGAACCCCGGCGCGAGTTCATCGTGGGCAATGCGCTCAAAGTGGCGAATCTCGACGTATGAGCCGCGCCGAACGCATCCACGCCACCCTCACCGCCCGTTTCGCCCCCACAAGGCTGGTGGTGCAGGATGACAGCGCCCAGCATGCCGGCCATGCCGGCGCAGCCCCGGGTGGTGAAACGCATTACACCGTGGTGATGGAAAGTGCCGCCTTCGTCGGGCTCAACCGGGTGGCGCGCAGCCGCATGGTGAATGAGGCCCTGGCCGAGGAATTCACCACCGGCTTGCATGCCCTGGCGCTAAAGCTCAATCCTCCCGGGTAAATCGCAACCGGTCTGAGATGCTCGGCTGCCTGGGTGGTTGCCAGACTGGCGGAGCGTCGGCGCCCGGCGGCGATCCCGCCTCTGCGGGCAATTGCCGCACCACCCGCAGGCTCATGATACCAAAGCCGAGCCTGCGCTCATCCGGCGGCACAATCACCCCAGCGCCCACCTCGAATTCGAGCACCAGCACGTCATCCACCGGCCAGGGCGCATCCACCCGCAATTCGCCAATGCCCGAGCCCAACAGCACCCAGTCGCACCATGCCCCGCCCTGCGGCCGGGCGCGGCCGGCATGGCCCCCAGGTGGTGCCATCACCACCAGCAACACGCTCAATTCCGGGCAGCGCCAGCCGGGGTCTAGCGGCAGGCGCAGCAGGGCCGGGCCATCCGCCACCGCCCAGCTTCCCCATTCCTCCTGATGCGACCAACCCTGACCCAGCCGTTGCAGCGCGCCGCTGCTGGCGGCGGCAGGGTGCAGTTGCGGCAGATCAGGCATGGGCGGCAGGCCGCCATAAACCAGCATGTCCTCAGCCAGCCTCGCGCGGTCACGCGGCAGGGCAGGGGCGGGCGGTGGGCCGGGGGCCAGGAAGGCGGCGCATTCCTCGGCCAATTCGCGCCAGGATCGCAGCCGGACCGTGGCGCGCAGCGCCGCCTCCCGCGCGGCAAGCGCCTGTGGCTGGCTGATCAGCGACCACGCCGCCGCCGCCAGGGCAGGGACATTCTCCGGCTCGACATAAACCGCGTGCGCGCCGCCCGATTCGCGCAGCACGGCAATATCGGCCACCACCGGCACCTTGCCCTGGCCCAGGCTCTCGGTCACCGGCAGCCCCCAGCCCTCGGCATGGGAATCGAAGATGGTGAAGAGGCAGCCGGCATAAAGCCCCTGCAATTCGCCATCGGGCACCAGCGGGCGCAACTCAACCTTGCGGCGCAATTGCGGCGCGGCGCGATGCAGTTGCAGCACCTGATCGGCCAGGAAGCCATGCACCCCGACCACGACCAGCCGCGGCACCGCGGCCTCGCCATGGTGGCGGATCAATTGCAGCCAGGCCCGCAGCAGGCCCAACTGGTTCTTGCGCGACTCCACCGTGCCCACGGCCAGCACAAAGCGCTCTGCCGGCACCAGCCCCGCTTGCTGCGCTGCCACGTCAAACCGCGCATCCAGTCGCAGCACGCTGGCGGGAATGGCAAGCTCCGGCAGCAGGCGTTTCTGCCAGAGCTGGAAATCCACCCGCACGCTCTCGCTGATGCAAACCGCATGGTCGGCCAATAGGCACAGCGTGGCGAAATGCTGGGCGAAGCTGCGCACCAGCAATTCCTCGCAATGCTCAGGCACCAGCAATGGCAGAAGATCATAGACAAAGCTGGCATAGCCCAGGCCCGTCCGCTGCTTCAGCGCCATGATCCGCGCGGCATGGCCGGGCAACCACCAGGCCGTGCCGGCGCCCAGCAGCCAGTCACCAGCGGCGAATTCACATGCCTCCCCCGCAGCCAGCGCTGCCTCGGCGTCATCGACCAGGGCCTGCCAATCGGGCTCCTTCGGCCCGCCAGGCCGCAGCGTGGCGGCGAGCAGACGCTCCAGCATGAGCCGCGGAAAACGCCGCCAGACGCCATCGCCCGGCGCCGCCGCCACCAGATCAAACAGCCCCTCGCCCGCGGCCAGCAGCCGCGTCTGCACCCGTGTCACCCCGCTGGGCGAACGGCTATGCCGAAACCCCGCCAGCAGATCAGTGATATCGGCGGCAATGGGCATCTAGCCGTGCAGGCCCGGCTTATAAGCGGCCAGGCCCATCAGCGGGCTACTCAAGCCCGCCCATAGGTGTCTTCGATTCGCACGATGTCATCCTCGCCCAGATAGCTGCCCACCTGCACCTCGATCAGGGTCAGAGGGATCATGCCGGGGTTTTCCAGCCGGTGGACGCAGCCCAGCGGCAGATACACGCTCTCATTCTCGCGCAGCATGATGCGCTCATCATCCCGCTGGACGATGGCAGTGCCATTCACCACCACCCAATGCTCGGCCCGATGGAAGTGTTTCTGCAACGACAGCTTGCTGCCGGGGCGAACCGAGATTTGCTTGACCTGAAAGCGGTTGCCCTGGATCAGCCCCTCATAATGGCCCCAGGGACGATACATCCGGCGATGCTCAGTGGCCTGCTTGAGGCCGGCCGCGCGCAATTGCTCGACCAGTTTTTTCACATCCTGCGCATGGTCACGATGCAGCGCCAGAACGGCGTCATCGGTCACCACAATCACTGCGTCCTCGAGGCCGACCACGCCGGTCAGCAGCCCTTCGCTGCGGATATAGCAATTCTTCGCGTTCACGAGATGGACCGGCCCCTGGGCGTGGTTGCCCTGGACGTCCTTCTCGGCGATCTGCCACAGCGCATCCCAACTGCCGACATCGGACCAGCCCAGCGAGGCCGGCACAACGGCGGCGTTTTTGGTCCGCTCCATCACCGCATAGTCGATTGAAATCGAAGGCGCGCGGGTGAAGCTTGCGGTGTCGAGCCGGACGAAATCGAGGTCACGCGTGGCCTTGGTGAGCGCATCCTGCACCGCGCCCAGCAGTTCGGGGGCAAAATGCTGCAATTCGCGCAGCAGCGTCGCCGCCTGGGCGACGAACATGCCACTGTTCCACAGATGCTTGCCGCCATCGAGAAAGCGCTGCGCGGTGGCGGCATCGGGCTTCTCGACGAAGCGCTCCAAGCCGAGCACGCCGGGCGCGCCATCCAGCGCCGCCCCCGATTCAATATAGCCAAAACCGGTCTCAGGCGCGGTGGGGCGCATGCCGAAGGTGACGATCCGGCCGAGTTGAGCGGCGGTCACCGCCTGTGCCAGGGCCGCATGCAGTGCGGGCACATCGCCAATGGCGCTATCGGCCGGCATGATCCACAGCATGGCGCCGGGGCTTGTCTCCTCCGCCAGAACGGCGGCTGCGGCGATGGCGGGCGCGCTGTTGCGGCCGGCGGGTTCCAGCAAAATCCGCGCACCCTCCACCCGCGCCGCGCGCAATTGCTCGGCGGCGAGAAAGCGATGGGCTTCGTTGCAGACCACAATGGGGGCGGCAAAGCCGGGCCCCGCTGCGCGCAGCGCTGTCGCCGCCAGCATGGTCTCGCTGCCCACCAGCGGCCAGAATTGCTTGGGATAGGTCTCCCGCGACAAGGGCCATAGCCGGCTGCCCGTGCCGCCCGAGAGGATGACCGGGATAATCTTCGTGCTGGAGATGCTCATATGCGGTCGTTCTATCCTGGGCTTGAACGGTCGGGGGAAATTCCATGGGTTTTTGCAGCATTTTGCCTGACGCTGGAAGAGCAGTAGGCTCACTGACGATTCGCTTAGGGCCTGTTCATGGCAAGATTGCAAACAGATCGCGGCTTTTATTTGCTCGATGGCCACAACCTTGCCATGGCGCAAGGCACTGGCATCGCGACCTATGCCCGCGGCATGGCCGAGGCGGTTGCTGGGCAGGGTTTTGTGCCCGGGGTGATCAGCGGGGCGGATTACGGCCGCCCCGCTTCGCCCGGGCGCATTGGCGCGGGTTTGCGCCTGGCCCGGCGTCTCGCTGCCCATGCCGGGGTGAGGCTGCGTGGCGGCGTGGTGAATCTGCGCCCGACCCCCGCCGCCCTGCCTGGGTTGCCGCCAACCACATTGGGTTTTGATGCGCCCGATTGCGTGGGCCTCGCCCATCTCCATCTGCGCCGGCATGGCCAATTGCTGCCGCTGCGCCCGCCGCCCGGCCTGACGCCGCGGGTGATGCATTGGACCTTCCCCACCCCGCTGCGCCTGCAAGGCGTGCCCAACCTCTATTCCGTGCTCGACCTCATCCCGCTCGTCATGCCCGAGACGACACTGACCAACCAAGCCGCCCATGCGACGATGACCCGGCTGATCGGCGAGCATGCGGCCCATATCGTCACCATCAGCGAATGGTCGCGCGCCGATATCATTCGCATCATGGGCATCGCGCCGGAGCGGGTGACCAATACCTGGCTCGGCGTCGCGCCTGACGTGGCAGCCCTGGCGCTCTCCCCTTCGGCCCTGGCGGCGCGGCTCATGACCGGGTTCGGGCTGCAGCCGCAGGGCTATTTCCTGTTTTATGCGGCCATCGAGCCGCGAAAAAATCTCCGTCGGCTGATCGAGGCCTATTTGTCGACCGACATAGCCGCGCCGCTGATCATCGCCGGCAAGAAGGCCTGGCTGTGGGAGGCAGAACTCGCAGCGCTTGCCGGGCGGGAGAGCAGCCATCAGGGCCGGGTGCGGCTGCTCGGCCATGTGCCGCGGCCCAATCTGATGGCCCTGGTGCGCGGCGCCCGCGCCGTGTGTTTCCCGAGTCTCTATGAGGGGTTCGGGCTGCCGGCGATGGAGGCCATGGCGCTCGGCACGCCGGTTTTGACCTCCACCGCATCCTGCATGCCCGAGATCGTGGCCGATGCCGCGATATGCGCCGACCCCTACTCGGTCACTGCCCTGGCCGAGGCCCTGCGCGCGTTGGATGGCGATGGAGAATTGCGCGCGCGCCTCGCCGCTGCGGGGCCGCGCCGGGCCGAGTTTTTCAGCCCTGATCGCTATGCCACGCGGCTGGCCGCGCTGCATGCCCGGCTTGGCCTGCTGGCCGATTGAGGGGCGATTGGTCGCCGCCAGGGCAGGGCGGATCCGCCGGACCCGGGTTGTCGGGCCGGCGCACCAGCCCCATAACGACGTCATGGCGCGACCAAGGGCGAAGAGCCGCCCCGACCCTTCCGCACCGAGCCGCCCCTGCGAAGCCCCGGATTGCCCGGAGCCCGGCGAATACCGCGCGCCCAAGGACCGTTCGCGGCTGCGCGAATATCGGTGGTTCTGCCTGGCCCATGTGCGCGCCTATAACCTCTCCTGGGATTTCTATAAGGGCATGGCGCCCGACCAGATCGAGGCATCTCTTCGCCAGGACACCGGCTGGCAAAGGCCCACCTGGCCGCTTGGCCGCCTGGGCCATGGCCGGCTGGACCCGGAATTGCTGCGCGACCCTTTCGGCATCCTCAACGGCACCGCCCAACCCACCAAGCGCGCCCCCAACCCCGATGCGCCACCGCCCGAACTGCGCGCCGCGCTCGACCTGCTGGATTTGCGCTGGCCAACCGACAGCCTGGCCCTCAAAGCCCGCTACAAGGAGCTGGCCAAGCGCTATCACCCCGATTCCAATGGCGGCGACCGCAGCGCGGAAGACCGCCTGAAGGACATCAATCGCGCCTATTCGCTCTTGCGTCACAAACTGGCCGGGGTGCAGGCTTCCGCCCGATAGAACCCTGGCTTACAAAACTTCCAACGTCCCGATGAACAAGGTAGCCGCATTGTCCGACATCAGCCCCACCAGCATGATCAATATGCCCGACACCTCGGTGAATGCGCGCGATGTCTTCGGCGTCGACGTGAACATGATGGTGCCCGCCTTCTCGCTGCGCACCGAACACGTGCCCGAGCTTGACCCCACCTATCAGTTCGACCGTGAGACGACGCTGGCGATCTGCGCCGGCTTCGCCCATAACCGCCGCGTGATGGTCCAGGGCTATCACGGCACCGGCAAATCCACCCATATCGAGCAGGTGGCGGCGCGGCTGAACTGGCCCTGCATCCGGGTGAACCTGGATAGCCACATCAGCCGTATCGACCTCATCGGTAAGGACGCCATCGTCCTCAAGGATGGCCAGCAGGTCACCGAATTCCGCGAGGGCATCCTCCCCTGGGCGCTGCAGCATCCCTGCGCCCTGGTGTTCGATGAATATGACGCGGGCCGGCCGGATGTGATGTTCGTCATCCAGCGCGTGCTCGAAGTGGAGGGCAAGCTCACCTTGCTCGACCAGAGCCGGGTCATCCGCCCGCACCCGATGTTCCGCCTCTTCGCCACCGCCAATACGGTGGGCCTGGGCGATACGACCGGCCTCTATCACGGCACGCAGCAGATCAATCAGGGCCAGATGGACCGCTGGAACATCGTCACCACGCTCAACTACCTGCCGCATGGCCAGGAAGTGGCGATCGTGCTGGCCAAGCTGGGCGCTGAGAATGACCAGGCAATGAAAAAGCAGGTCCAAGCCATGGTGGCGCTGGCCGACCTCACCCGCGCCGGCTTCATCGCCGGCGACATCTCCACCGTGATGTCACCGCGCACCGTCATCACCTGGGCCGATAATGCCCGGATCTTCGGTGACCTCGCCTTCGCCTTCCGCGTCACCTTCCTCAACAAATGCGACGAGGCGGAGCGCGGCACGGTGGGCGAATACTATCAGCGCTGCTTCAACGAGGAGCTGCCGATGGGGACCACGCTGCGCAAGGCGGGATAAGGGCATGAGCGGCAAGCAGGACCTGACCCGTCAGGAAGAATTCAAGCGCGCCACCGCCGGCGCCTTGCGCGCCATCGCGCAACAGCAGGAGGTGCAGGTCGCCTTCCAGCCCGGCCCCGCCGGCCTGGCCGGTAAGCGCGCCCGCCTGCCCCTGCCCACCCGCTCCCTCCCCCCCGCCGAAATGGCCAAGCTGCGCGGCGCTGCCGATGCGCTGGCCCTGAAACTGCGCCACCACAATGAAGGGGCGCATGCCGCCCGCATGCCCTCCCGCAAGGAAGCCCGCGAGGTCTTCGACGCGCTGGAAGATGTGCGCGTCCAGCATATCGGCGCCGCCCATATGGAAGGCGTCGCCCACAACCTCCATGTCCGGCTGAACGAGGAATGCGAGGCCGAGGGCTATGACCGCATGACCCGCAAGGACCAGTTGCCGCTGCATGCGGCGCTGAGCCTGCTGGCGCGCGAGCGTATCACCGGCAAGCCCGCCCCCCAGGCGGCGCAGCGCATTCTCAACGAATGGCGCGGCACGCTGGACGAAAAGGCCGAAGCCGCGATGGAGGAACTCGTCTCCTCCACCGATAGCCAGGAAACCTTCGCCCGCGCCGCCCGCAAATTGCTGACAGCACTCGACCTGGCCGAAGCCGAGTTGGAGAGCGAAGCCGAGCAGGATGACGAGGGCGACGAGGGCGGCGACGACCAGACCCAGCAGGACCAGTCCAGCCAGGGCGAGGCGCAGGCCCAGGAACAGGAAGCCATGTCGGGCGCCGAGCCCGAAACCATGGAAGGCGATGCCTCCGAGGAAGAGGCCCAGGAATCCGAGGAAGAAGGCGCCTCCGCCGAGGGCGACGACAAGCCCGGCGGCCCGCAGCAGCGCCGCGAAATCCCCCATGTCGATGACGGCAGCAAATACCGCGCCTTCACCACCAATTTCGACGAGGTGGTCGAAGCCGATGACCTCTGCGACCCCGAAGAACTGACCCGCCTGCGCCAGCAGCTCGACCAGCAATTGCAGCATCTGCAGGGTGTGGTCAGCAAATTGGCCAATCGCCTGCAACGCCGCCTCCTCGCGCAACAGCAGCGCGCCTGGGAATTCGATCTGGAGGAGGGGCTGCTCGATGTCGCCCGCCTCGCCCGCGTCGTCGCCAACCCCACCATCTCGCTCTCCTATAAGCGCGAGCGTGAGGCCGATTTCCGCGACACCGTTGTTACCCTGCTGATCGATAATTCCGGCTCCATGCGCGGCCGCCCCATCACGGTCGCCGCCATGTGCGCCGATATCCTCGCCCGCACACTGGAACGCTGCGCGGTGAAGGTCGAAATCCTGGGCTTCACCACCCGCGCCTGGAAGGGCGGCCAAAGCCGTGAGCGCTGGGTGCAGGAGGGCAAGCCGCGCAACCCCGGCCGCCTCAATGACCTGCGCCACGTGGTCTATAAGCCGGCCGATGCGCCGATGCGCCGGGCGCGGAAGAATATCGGCCTGATGCTGCGCGAGGGTCTGCTAAAAGAAAACATCGATGGCGAGGCGCTGGCCTGGGCCTATAAGCGCCTGCTCGCCCGCCGCGAACATCGCCGCATCCTCATGGTGATCTCCGATGGCGCGCCGGTGGATGACAGCACCCTGAGCGTGAACCCCGGCAATTACCTCGAAAAACATCTGCGCGAGGTGATCAAGGACATCGAGGCGCGCGATCAGGTCGAACTCATCGCCATCGGCATCGGCCATGACGTCACCCGCTATTACCGCCGCGCCGTCACCATCGTCGATGCCGAGGAACTGGGCGGCACGATGATGAAAAAGCTGACGGAACTCTTCGACGAAGATTCCGCCGCCGCTTGGCAGCGCGCCGCCGCCGAGCGGGCACCCTCCATTCTGTGACCCGCCGGGCGGGCTGAAGATGCGCCGGCGGGGCCTTCTGCTCAGCGCCCTGTCCGGCAGCGCCTGTGCCCAAGGGCCGGGCGGGCCACTTGCGGTGCCGCTCAGCCTCGCCGCGCTGCCAGGGCCAATCCGCCCGCTGGGTGCTTTGGAAATAAACACCAAGGCGCTCGGCTTTGGCGGGCTTTCCGCGCTCCATCTGGATGATGCCCTGGTGCTGACCGCCATCAGCGATACCGGGCGCTGGTTCCGCGCCCAATTGCTGCTGCGCGGCGAAACCCCAGCCGGCCTGGGCCCGGCCACCACCGGCTTGCTGCGCGATGGCAGCGGCGAAATGCTGAATCGCGGCCGCCCTACCGATGCCGAGGCCCTGGCCCGCCGCCCTGATGGCTCCTGGCTGGTGGGCTTCGAGCGCTGGCATCGCATTCGCGCCTTTCGCAGCCTCGATGCCCCCGGCGCCTATTTCGAGGCCCCGCCCGGCCTGGCCAATGCCCCCTCCAATGGCGGGCTGGAGGCGCTGGCTTTCCTGGCCGATGGCAGGCTTCTCGCCATCACCGAATTTCTCAACGACCCGACGGATGCCTCGCTGCGCCAGGGCTGGATTGGCGGCCCGGGCGCCTGGCGACCGATTCGCTACCGCCCAGCGGCTGGCTTTGCCGTGACCGATGCCGCCGGCCTGCCCGATGGCGGCGCCTTGGTGCTTGAGCGCCGCTTCGCACTGCTCGAGGGCGGCTTCTCCGCCCGTCTGGTGCGGGTGAATGCGGCGGCGCTGCGCGGCGCGGAGCCGATCGCCGGCGAGACCCTGCTCAACCTGCCCCCCGATGGCCCGGCGGAGAATTGGGAGGGTGTGACCGTGCTGCGCCGCGGCGGCGCGCTCTGGATCGGCCTGATCAGCGACGATAATGAGAACGCCTTTCAGCGCAGCCTTTTTATGCTCTATGCCTGGGTTGGCTGAACCACGCTCAGCAACCGGCTCTCCGGCAGGGTGAGCCAGGCCCGGGTGCCCACGCCCGAGGTGCTTTCGAACACCAGATCACCGCCATGCGCCTGCAGCAGGCTGCGCGCCAGGCCCAGGCCAAAGCCCACCCCGCGCGTGCCCCGCGCCGGTGCCTGCGCCATCAGATCACCCGCCGGCGCACCAACCCCTTCATCCTCGATGATGATGGCCACCAGGCCGCCGAGGCGGCCAAAGCGCATCTCGATCACGTCCTCGGCATTCGTCAGCCGGGCGGCGCGCAGCAGCACCTGCACCAAAGCCCCGCGCAGCGCCCGGCCATCGCCATGCAGCGCCACACCCTCCAGCGAGGCATGGATCCGGCAGTGCCGGGCATCGGGCCCAAGCTGAACCCGCGCCGTGGCCAGGCAATCCTCCACCAGCGGCAGCAGCGCCACCCTTTCCTCATGCAGGTGGCGCGGGCCATGGCTATTGGCCAGCATGTCGTCCAGTTGGTCCGACACATCGAGCAATTGCAGCGCGAGCGCATGGGTCTCCACCGCGCAGCGGCCGCGCGTGCCGGCAATGCGGCGCAGTGCCAGGCCGATGGATTGCGTCTCCATCGCCGCCTGGCTGAGCAGCCGCCGCGGCCCCGGTGGCGGCTGCCTGACGCCCGCCCGGCCGCGCAGGGCCCACCCCCCCAGGCCGGCCGCAATCAGGCTTGCGAAAAAAGCCAGGGCCGTCAGCAGCCCGGCGGGATAAAGCATGGCGTCCATAGCCGCATTCTGCGGCCGATGGGTTGAAGCAAAGGTTAAGCCCGCCCGGCGCGCGGGTGATTTTTTTGCCATGTCGCCAGCAGCGCCGCCGCGTCCACATTGGTGTAGCGCTGGGTGGTGGAGAGGCTGGCATGGCCGAGCAATTCCTGAATCGCGCGCAAATCGGCACCGCCCCCCAGCAGATGGGTGGCGAAGGAATGGCGCAGCGCATGCGGCGTGGCATGCTCGGCCAGCCCCGCCAGCCGCCGATAATCGCGCATGGATTTCTGCGCGATGGCCGGGTCCAGCCGCTTGCCGCGGGCGCCGAGGAAAAGCGGCTCCTCCGGCGCGGCATCGGGCCTATGCGCCAGCCATCCTGCCATGGCCGCGCGCACCGCCGGCAGCACCGGCACGAGACGCGTCTTGCCCCCCTTGCCAAGCACCCGCAGCGCTGCGTCCTCACCGGGGCGTGGCGCATCGCCAATATCAAGCGCCAGCGCCTCGGCAATGCGCAGCCCGCAGCCATAGAGCAAGGTAAACAGCGCGATGTCCCGCGCCGCCTGGAACCCCCCCCGCTCCGCCCGGGGCGTGGCATGCACCAGTCCCACCTCTTGGCCCAGCGCGATGGCCTGCTCGGCCGCGATGGCCCGCGGCACCGGGCGGGGCAGGCGAGGGCCGCGCAACCCGGCCAGCGCCAGGGGCTGCAAGCCATGCCGCCGCGCGAGGAAACGCAGAAAACTGCGAATGGTGGATAATTGCCGCGCCCGGGTGGCTGCCCCCGCACCCTGGCCACCACGCGCTGCCAAAAACGCGCGCAAATCGGTCGGCCGCAGCGCCGCCAGCGCCGCCACATCCGGCTCAGCACCCTGGTAGCCGGTCAGAAAACCCAGAAAATCGGCAATATCGCGGCCATAGGCCTCAATGGTGTGCGGGCTGGCACGGCGTTCGTCACGCATCCAGGCCAGGAAGGCCAGCACATCGGGGCTCACCGCGCCAGCGCGGCCCCCACGGCGCGGCCCAGGAAGGCCAGGCTCTCAGCACCCGTGCTCGGCAGGGCATCAGGGTCGCGCGCACCAAGCGCCAAAAGCATCGGCTGGCCGCCCGGTGCGGGCACCCGCGCGAGCGCATCGCGGCGGATGAGCGGCGCGGCCTCGCGATGGAGCAACTCCGCATGCATGGGCGTCGCCCGCACCACCGCATCACGCCCCGGCGGCAGCAATTGGTTGAGCGTGCCCGGCGGCAGGCGGGAGACATTCTTGCGCGCCGTGGTCTCGCAGCCGAGATGGCAGCAATCCACCCCCAGCAAGGCGGGCAATTCGTGGCGGATGCATTCCAGCGGCTCGGGTGCCCGCATCAGCGCCAGCACCGCATCACCCACGCGCGACGCAAGGCCGAGGCCAGCGCGGCCGGTGCTCAGCGCCGCCTGCATATCGGCATCCACTTCGCGCACATGCACCCGGGCCGCGGCCAGCATGGCTGCCATATGGTCGGCCATCCGCTCGCCATGCACGCGCTGCGGCGGTTCCAATTCCAGATAAAGGTCCGGGCGTTGGGCCAGAAAATCGGGATGATCGCGCAACCAAGCCTCAACCGCCTGGGCGTCAACCGCCTGCCGGTTCAACGTGCTTCCGCGAGGCGGTTTCATAGGATGCTTTGTCCTGTCTTCTGCCAATCCGCCAGGAATGCTTCCAGGCCGCGATCGGTCAATGGATGCTTGAACAAGGCACGAATCGTAGCAGGTGGCATGGTCGCGACATGTGCGCCAAGCTTCGCTGCGGTCAGAACATGCACCGGATGGCGCACCGAGGCCACCAGAACTTCGGTCGAAAACGCGTAATTGCGGTAAATTTGTACGACATCGGCGATCAACTGCATGCCATCCTGGCCGATATCATCCAGCCGGCCGACAAAGGGCGAGATGAAGGCGGCGCCAGCCTTGGCCGCGAGCAGCGCCTGCACCGCGGAAAAGCATAGCGTCACATTCACCTTGGTGCCTTCATCGGCCAAGGCGCGGCAGGTGCGCAGGCCCGCCTCCGTCAGTGGCACCTTGACGCAGACATTCTGCGCGATGGCGCGCAGATACCGTCCCTCGGCCAGCATGGTGTCAAAATCCGTCGCCGTCACTTCGGCCGAAACCGGGCCATTGGTCAGCGCACAGATTTCCGCAATCACCTCAGCCATTTTGCGGCCGGATTTGGCGATCAGACTCGGATTGGTGGTCACACCATCGAGCAGGCCGGTCTGCGCCATGGCGCGGATTTCAGACACATCCGCCGTGTCCACAAAAAACTTCATCGTTATGCTTCGCTTCCTAATTGGCCGTTGCGTTGCCCGCATGCCGTGCCGATCTATACAAGCATAGCCGATGACAGCCCCAACCGCCAAATCAATTGACATTCCGCAGGCGTCACGGGTGAGCGTCGTGTTACCTTTGCCACTCGCCGCCGCCTATGACTACGTTCTCCCGGAGCATTTCCTGGCCGTGCTTGGCAATTTTGTCGAAGTGCCGCTGGGCGGGCGCAGCGTGCTGGGCGTGGTGTGGGATGGCCCCGCCGATGCGCCGATCGAGACCCGCCGGCTCAAATCAGTGCGCGCCGTGCTGCCCGCGCCGCCAATGAGCGCCCCGCTGCGCCGTTTCATCGATTGGGTCGCCGCCTATACCCTCAGCCCGACCGGCGCGGTGCTGCGCATGGCGATGAGCGCGCCCTCGGCGCTTGAGGCGCCGGGCCACCGTGCCGGCTGGCGGCTGGGCGTGGTTGAGGGCCAGCGCGTGACGCCCGAGCGCGCGAGGGTGCTCGCCACCCTGGCCGATGGGGGTGCGATGGCGGGTGACCTCCTGGCCCAGGCCGCCGCCGTCACGCCCGCTTTGCTGCGCGGCATGGCCGATCGGGGCATGCTCGTCCCCGCTTTGCTGCCCCGCGCGCCCCGCTTCGCCACGCCCGATCCCGCCCATCCCGGGCCAAGCCTGGGCCCTGACCAGGCGGCGGCGGCCGAGCGGTTGCGCGCTGCGGTGGCCGCGCGCGGCTTCAGCGTCACCCTGCTGCGCGGCGTCACCGGCTCGGGCAAGACCGAGGTCTATCACGACGCCATCGCCGAATGCCTCAGAGCCGGCCGCCAGGCGCTGGTGCTGCTGCCCGAGATCGCCCTTTCCGCCCAATGGCTGGAGCGCTTTGCCGCCCGCTTCGGCGCCACGCCCGCGCTGTGGCACAGTGAATTGACCCCGGCCACCCGGCGCGACACCTGGCGCGCCGTGGCCGAGGGCGCGGCGCCGGTGCTGGTCGGCGCCCGCAGCGCGCTGTTTCTGCCCTTTCCAGATCTGGGGCTCATCATCGTCGATGAAGAGCATGAATCCGCCTTCAAGCAGGAGGAGGGCGTGGTCTATCACGCCCGCGACATGGCGGTGGTGCGCGCCCGCCTCGCCCAGGCCGCCTGTGTGCTGGTCAGCGCCACGCCTAGCCTGGAGAGCATCTTCAACGCCGAAAGCGGCCGCTATGGCGTGGTCGATCTGCCGGCCCGCCATGGCGGTGCGGCCCTGCCCACGGTCCGCGCCCTGGATTTGCGGTTGCACCCGCCCGAGCGCGGCCGCTTCCTGGCGCCACCGCTGATCGAGGCGATCAAGGCCACCCTGGCCCGGGGGGAACAGGCCATGCTCTTCCTCAACCGCCGCGGCTATGCGCCGCTCACGCTGTGCCGCAGCTGCGGCCACCGTATACAATGTCCCAATTGCACCGCCTGGCTGGTCGAGCATCGCGCCCAGCGCCGCCTTGCCTGCCATCATTGCGGCCATGCCATGCCCACGCCGCCGAATTGCCCTAGCTGTGCGGCAGAACATTCGCTGGTGCCCATCGGCCCCGGCGTCGAGCGGGTGCAGGAGGAGGCGGCGGCGCTCTTTCCCGAGGCCCGCCGCCTGGTCATGGCCTCCGACAGCATCCCCGGCCCCGCCGCCGCGGCCGAAGCCGCCCGGCGGATCGAGGCGCGTGAGGTCGATCTCATCATCGGCACCCAGATCGTCGCCAAGGGCTGGCACTTCCCACACCTGACCCTGGTGGGGGTGGTCGATGCCGATCTCGGCCTGGCCGGCGGCGATTTGCGCGCCGCCGAGCGAACGGTGCAATTGCTGCACCAGGTGGCCGGGCGCGCCGGCCGGGCAGAGGCACCGGGCGAGGTGCTGCTGCAGACCTATGCGCCCGACCACCCGGTGATGCAGGCGCTGATGGCCAATGACCTCGCCGCCTTCCTGGCCGAAGAAAAGGCCCAGCGCGCGCCCGGTCATTGGCCACCCTTTGGCCGGCTGGCGGCGCTGATCGTCTCCTCGGAACACCCGCAGGAGGCAGCCCGCGCGGCGCGCGACCTCGGCCTGCTGGCGCCGGGCGGGCAGGGCATCACCGTGCTCGGCCCCGCCCCCGCGCCGCTGGCGCTGCTGCGCGGCCGCCACCGGCACCGCCTGCTGCTCAAGGCCGAGCGTGGGGTGGCGGTGCAACCCGTGCTGCGCGAATGGTTGGCGCGGGCCAAGCTGCCGCTCGCCGTGCGGGTGCAGGTGGATGTCGATCCGGTCAGTTTTCTCTGACACAGCTTTGACACGCGCCCCCGATCCCCCTATAGCCGTGCCATTCCTGGGAATGAGGCTGCGCCTTCGGGGCGACGGCACGCCTGAGCTTTTGTTCAGGACTACCGGGACAACCTGCCGAAGTGCCCCCAAGGGTGCAGGCATCAATAGAAGGACCGTGCCCGTGTTCCGGGCCGGGTGAGCGCATGACCAAACGCGCAGAGTCGAAGTACAAGATCAACCGCCGCCTGGG
Organism: Rhodovarius sp.; assembly: GCF_040399605.1. Taxonomy (NCBI): domain Bacteria; kingdom Pseudomonadati; phylum Pseudomonadota; class Alphaproteobacteria; order Acetobacterales; family Roseomonadaceae; genus Rhodovarius; species Rhodovarius sp. The sequence continues at coordinate 92,115 of NZ_JBBARU010000002.1, forward strand.
TGTGAACCTCTGGGGCCGCGCCAAATCCCCCATCAGCAAGCGCGAATACGGCCCCGGCCAGCACGGCCAGCGCCGCAAGAACAAGCCGACCGATTTCGGCGTGCAGCTGATGGCCAAGCAGAAGCTCAAGGGCTATTACGGCAATATCGGCGAGAAGACATTCCGCAAATATTACGAGGAAGCCGTGCGCCGCAAGGGCGACACTTCCGAAAACCTGATCGACCTGCTGGAGCGCCGGCTGGATTGCGTGATCTACCGCATGAAGCTGGCGATCACCCCGTTCGCCGCGCGCCAATTCGTCAATCACGGCCATATCCTGGTCAATGGCAAGCGCCTCAACATCGCCTCCTACCTCGTGAAGGATAACGACACGATCGAGGTGAAGGAAAAGTCCAAGCAGCTCACCGTGCTGCTCGATGCGACGCAGAATGCCGAGCGTGACGTCCCCGAATATATCGAGGTCGATCACCGCGCCATGCGTGGCAAATTCCTGCGCAGCCCCAAGCTCTCCGATGTGCCCTATCCGGTGCAGATGGAACCGAACCTGGTGGTTGAGTTCTACAGCCGATGATCGAGAGCCCGGTGGGGGATATTCTGCCCCCCACCGGGGAGAGGCCTGCCGCCACCGCCCAGCCGCGTATCGGGCTGCGGCAGGCCTTCGGCTTTTCGGGTATGGCGGCAGGCACCGCCGCCACTTCCCCGCAGGCCCGCACCGCGCGGGCCGTGCTCTCCGGCGCCACCAGGGCGCTGCTTGGCCGTGATGCCACAAGCCTCGAACTCATCCTCGCCGAGCGGGCGATGGTTGCCGAAGCCCTGCCGCTGGATCGCCTGACCGAAAAGGTGATCGCCGATCTCCTGGCGCTGCCCGAGGCCGCTTCCCACCTCAATTCCCAGATCACGCTGCCGCCCACACCGCCCGGCCGCCTGGATGATGATGCGGTGTTTGCCGGCATCGCCAATGGGGTGTTTCAGGCCCTGCTGACCCGCCCGGTTGGTGATGAGGGCATGCGCATCTTCCGCGAATCCATGTTCCAGGATTATCGCGAAACCGACCTCGCCGCCTTCATCTGCCGCTTTGTCATGATGGTGACGGGCAGCCCCGAATGGCGCCACCGCATGCTGGCCGAGCAGCAGCGCGCCATCCGCCTCGAATACCTGCCCAAGCGCGGCGTGGAGATGACCAGCCATCTCAGCCTGGGCGCTGGCGGCTATACCGCCGCCATGCTGCGCCGCTTTGGCCTGCGCCGCTGGAGCGGGCCGCTTGACTGGCTCTCCGCCACCCCGGCCATGATCCGCGAGATCATCGCCGATGATTTCGCAAGCTTCCTCGATCCCGCAGCCTGGCAGCCCATCATCACGGCCGACCGCCCCGATGGCCGCTTCTACCAGTGCCGACACACCGGCTACGAGGCCCGCCACCGCCAGCCTTGCATTCTGCACGCCGCTGATATGACCCAGCCGGGCGGGCTGGCCTATATGACGCGCTGCGTCACCCGCTTCCGCCAAGCCATGCAGGGCCTGTCGAGCAAAATCCTGCTCCAGGTGGTGCCCGAGGGTGATGACCCGGCGCGCGAATTCCGCGCGACCGCCGATCTGCTGGAGCGCCAGGGCCGCAGCTTTCAATTCGTTATGGTCTCGCTGCTGCCCGAGCAGGGCCAGGGGCCATTCCCCGAGATCGAACCAGCCATGGCCCATGGCAGCCACCGCCTGCTCAGGGCGCGGCTGCTGGCCCCCATCAATGGCATCGACCCAGGCGATATGCTCGATGAGGTGGTCCTGCTGCGCGCCGCACTGGCCGCCCCCTCGCTGGGCGGCTGAACCGTCTCAGGGGGCTGGAAACAGCGCCGGGGAGCGGCCCATCAGCCAATAGGCCGCCATGCCGATATACTCCCGCAAGGCCCATTCCGCCTGACCCAGCCGGGCCGGAAACGGCATGTCATAGCCCGAGAAATGGCTCACCCCGGTGGAATAATTCACTGGCCAGGCGATAATCTCGCCCCAACCCGCGCCACGAAACACCCCCATCGCCCGCGGCATATGGCTGGCCGAGGTGATGAGCAGCCAGGTCTCGCCCGGCCGCGGCGCGGCAATAACGCGTGAGAGCGTGGCATTCTCATGCGTGTTGCGGGCCTGGCTTTCCAGCAGCACCCGCCCCGGCGGCAGGCCCAGATCACTGAAAACCCGGGCCGCCACGGCCGCCTCCGTCATCGCATCGCCCAGCGGGCTGGGGCTGCCACCGGTGAAGACGACCCGCGCTGCGGGGTATCGCCAAGCCAGCGCCACCGCCTCGGTCATCCGCTCGGCCGCACCATTGAGCGATGGCAGGCCGCGGGCATAGGTGAGCGCCTGATCCACCGCCCCCCCCAGCACCACCACACCATCCACCTGCGCCGGCGGGGTGCTGGGCCGGCTGAAGCGGTTTTCCAGCGGCCAGGTCAGCCAAGTGGCGAGGGGTGTTGCGGCAATGAGCAAAAACCACCCCATGCCAAGCAAGGCCGGCCAGCGCGCCCATTCCCGCCGCCGCCACAGCCCCAGCATGCCAATGGTGGCGAGCGTAAGCGCCAGGGTATTGGGCCGCAGCAGCAGCCAGGATAGTTTTGAGAGCAGAAACAGCCCATCCGCGATCATTCGCCGCCATCCCCGCCGCGAACCCGCCACAACTCGATCATGTTGCGCTCATCGGGGAAGACATAGGCCAGCCCATAGCCAGCCTCCAGCGCGGCGGCGATGGCATTGGCCGCCGCCGGGCGCATGGTGCCCCAATAGCCCCGATCAATGACGATAAAGCGCGGCTTCGTCGCCAGGATGCGGCCAACCTCGCCATCGGTGGAAGCGCCGGCGAGGTTGGCAAAGGCGCCGGTGAGGTGGATGGGGAAGGGGAAGCGGGTGGGAATCCCCGCCCGGGCCAGGAAATAGACAATCGGCTGGTAATTCGGCACGAAAATCGCTTCGCCAGGCGGCAATTCGGCGGCAATGAGCGCCGCCACCCGGGCCGGCACATCGGGGGCCAGCAGAGTCGCACCCCTTTCCAGCCGTGCCGCGCTGTCGAGCCGCCAGGGGTCAAGCGCCACCAGCCCCAGCAGCAGCGCCATGGTCGCCGACATACGCCCCGGCGCCAAACGGCGCGCCAGGGCCTGCAAGCCCAGGGCCGCCAATAGGCAGAGCGGCGGCAGCCAGATTAAAAAATAATGCGGAAAGAAATGCGCCGGCCCCGCCACTGCCAGCGTGGCGGCGAGAAACCACAGCAGCCCTATCACACGCAGCCGCTCCCCCCGCGCCAGCATCACCCCGGCCAGCGCCAGCAGCAGCGGCCAGAGCAGCGTGGCGATGGTGCTGGCGATGCGCCAGACGGCCTCTCCCCCCGCCGCGCCCTGGGCGTAGCGGAAAGGCGCATAGAAGGTGCCATCAAGATAGGCGTCGAGCTCCCCCATCGCCGCATAGATCACGCCAAAGCCCAGCGTGGGCAGGGCGCAGAGCAGGGCATAGGCGGCGGCAAAGCCCAGCACCCGCGCCAGCGAAAGCTGGCCCAGCCGCCAGGGGGCGGCCACCAGCAGGGCAAAGGCCAGGCAGCCCTCGGCCACCGCCACCGGCTTGATCAGCAGCGCCCAGCCCACCAGCAGCCCCATGGCGCAAAGCCGCCCCCAGCCCGGCCGCAGCTCGGGCCGGGCCACACCATGGATGGCCAGCGCCATCGCCGCCGTGGTGAAGGGCGCAAAAAGCAATTCGGTATTCACCGACATGCCACCCGGCATCAGGCTATGGCCGGCATAGAGCAGCGCCGCGGCATAGCCAGTGGCCGGCCCCAAGCCCGCCGCGCGCGCGGCGAAGAACAGCGCCCAACCCGTGGCGCTCACCGCCATCACCCCCAGCAGGCGAATGGCGAAAATACTCTGGCCAAAGACCTGCATGGTGGCGGCGAACATGGCCGGCGCGCCAATCGGGTGCATGTCCCAGGCGGCGACCAGCGGCCAGCCGCCATGCAGCCATTCCCGCGCCTGCAGCGCGTAGAGGCTTTCATCCCAATCCATCACCGAGGGCAGGAAGCCCAGCGCACGCAGCGCCAGCACGAGCACCGGCAGGGCGGCCAGGGCGGCCCACCAGCGGCGGCTCAGCGGTGGAAGCGATTGCGGGGTCAAGCGGGCCTCATCGGGATGCTGCGCTGTTGTGCGACGGCCAGGGCCGCATCGCAACCATGGCCTCACCCGCCCGTGGCACGGCCCCCCTCGGCCCGCCCCTGGGCAGGCCCCTGGGCCCGCCCCTCGGCCCGCCCCTGGGCATGATGCGGGCCGCCCGCCACCAAATCGGCCAAAAACCGCTCCACCGCGGCGAAATGCCCGGACCATGCGGGCGGCGCCCAGCCTGCCAGACGCGCCATCTGCGCCGCCCGTGCCGGGCTATCGGCCACGGTATAGGCGGCAATCATCGCCGCCCATGCGGCAGGGTTGTCGGGCGGCAGATACTCCGGTGCCACCCCGCCCACCTCGCGCAGCACCGCAATATCCGAGCACAGCACCGGCACCCCCGCCGCCAGCGCCTCGATCACCGGAGTGCCAAACCCCTCGGCCAGCGTGGGCAGCAGCAGGGCCCGCGCGCCGGCCAGCAGCGCGGCCAATTCGCCATCACAGGCATGGCCGCGCTCCTCCACCCTATCGCCTAGCGCACTGGAATCGAGTAGCGCCAGCGCCTCCCCAGCGCCAAAACTGCGACGGCCGACCAGAATGAGCCGCGGCGCCCCAGGCCCCAACCGGGCCCAGGCATCGAGCAGCATGCGGTGGTTCTTTCGCCGCTCAATGGTGGCGATGCAGATGAAATACGGCGCCCCCCCGGCCAAGACCGCGCCGGCCAAGGGCAGATCAAGCCCCAGCGGCACCACCAGTGCTGGCGGCATGGCCAGCCCCTGGCCCGTCAGCCAGGCCGCCAGCGCGCCGCGCACGCTCTGGCTGAACAGCAGCACGCCATCCGCCTCGCGCCCCACCACCCGCATGCGGGCATGGCTCAGTCGGCGTTGCAGCCAACGCGTACTCTGCGGATATTCAAGTGGAATAATATCATGCACTGCCGGCACAAAGCGGGCGCCTTCCCGCTTCAGCCGGGCAATCGCGCCGCTGCGATGCAGCCCCTGATGCGCCACAATGCTGAAAATCGCCCCCGGCCGGCTTGCTTCCGCCAGCAGGCGGCGCTGCCCGCCTAGCATCAGCCGCTGCTGAATACCCCGTGCCAGCCCCGCCGCATCCGCCCCCGGCGCCAATAGCGCCACCACCTCATCGCGCGGGATCAGCCCAAAGCGGCCAAAGGCGTCGCTGCCACAAAACACCCCGCCCGGCCGCGCCAATACATGGCGGGCATAGGCCAGCTCCACCCTCTCCATTCCCGCCGGCCTGCCACGGCGGGCCGAGGCAAGCAGGCGGGATATGTCGAGAATCCAGGGCGGTGCCCCGGCGGTATTGTCGCTCAGAGCGCGGCCAGAATGGTCTCGGCCTTGCTCACCTCAAAGGCGCCCGGCGCCTCGACGGCCACATGGCTGACCCGGCCATCCTGCACCACCATGGCAAAGCGCTGGCAGCGCACACCCATGCCGCGCGCCGTCAGGTCCAGTTCCAGGCCAAGCGCCTTGGTGAAGGCGGCCGAGCCATCGGCCAGCATCACCACATTCTCGCCCACGCCCTGATCCTTGCCCCAGGCACCCATGACGAAGGCGTCATTGGCCGCCATGCAGACAATCGCATCCACACCCTTGGCGCGGAACGCCGCGGCGTGCTGCACGAAGCCGGGCAGGTGCTTGGCCGAGCAGGTGGGGGTGAAGGCGCCGGGCACGCCGAAGACCACCACGGTCTTGCCGCCAAACAGCGCCTCGGTGGTGATTCCCTTTGGCCCCTCCGCCGTGCCCTGCATGAGGCTCATGCTGGGAATGCTGTCGCCGACCTGAATGCTCATGGAAATCTCCTGTGGGTTGTGGGAGGGATGTAGCCGCAGGTGGCCCACATGTCATCCTTGCACCCGCGGGAAGGCGCCGCCATGTTCCCACCATGGCCAGGAAATCCTCCCTCCCCCGCGCGGTAGCCCAGGATGCATGGCTGACCGGCCAATTGCTGATCGCCATGCCCAGCCTGAGCGACCCGAATTTCGCCGGCAGCGTGATCTGCCTTTGCGCCCATTCCGAGGATGGGGCGATGGGCCTGGTGCTCAACCGCCCCTTGCAAAAACTCAGCTTCAACGCGCTGCTCAAGCAATTGGGGGTGGAGCCGGTGCCGCCGGCGCGTAGCATCCGCATGCTCTCCGGCGGGCCGGTGGATGGCGGCCGCGGCTTCGTGCTGCATAGCGGCGAATGGGCGACGGAGGGCTCCGTTTCGGTCGATGGGCGGATCAGCCTCACCTCCTCGGTGGATGTGCTCAAGGCCATCGCCGGCGGTGGCGGCCCGCGCGAATGCGTTCTGGCCCTGGGCTATGCCGGCTGGGGCCCGGGGCAGCTTGAGGCCGAGATCGCCGCCAATGCCTGGCTGAATGTCGAACCCGATGACACGCTGCTCTACGTCACCCGCCCCGAGGATGCCTGGCGCCAGGCCCTGGCCAAGCTGCGGATTGACCCGCTGCTGCTGAGCGGTGCCGCCGGCCGGGCATAGGCGCCACAACGAGCCCTACCGGCAGCCATCCCGCTCCAGCGCCTGGCGCGCCAGCCCGGCGCGAAACCGCGCCTGGGCGATGCTGGCCGAAACCTCGGCCGCCAGGGCATGCGCGGCGGCAATCTCGGCCCAGCGCGCCGCCTCGCTAGCCAATTCGGCGAGGTGCGGGCATTGGCAACGGCTGAAACCGGCCTCGGCATTGGCCAGCGCCGCAGCCGCCTCACCCGCCGCCGCCCGCCCCGCCAGCAACCCAGCACCCGGCGCGCCCAGGCGCTGCTCCGCCCCGCGCAGCCCGCCCACAGCCTGGCCAAAATCGCAAAACGGCCGCTGCGCTGCGGCCGGCGCGGCGAGCACCAGCAGCATCAGCCACCACATGCGCGAATCGCCCTCAGCATATGGGCCGGAACCGGCGCGGTGACATCGATGCCCCCCGGCAACACAATCCGCCGCGCCAGCAACTGCATGGCACCCTCACCACCGCCATAGCGCGCATCGCCCAGAATCGGGTGGCCCAAATGCGCGGCATGGGCGCGCAATTGATGGGTGCGCCCGGTGAGCGGCTGAAACTCCACCCAGCTCATCCCAGCCCCACGGCCCAAAACCCGCCACAGGGTCGAGGCCGCCTGGCCCTTGGCATCCACCACCATCCGCCAGCCTGCCTTGGCTGTGCTGGTCTTCAGCAAGGCAGCATCAACGCGCCCATCCTCGCCCGGCACGGCGCCGCCGAGCACCGCCCAATAGGTTTTTCGCGCCTCACCCCGGGCGAAAAATCCGCCCAGCTCCGCCATCGCCGGCTTGGTGCGGCCCAGCACCAAACACCCCGCCGTGTCCTGATCCAGCCGATGCGCCGGCTGGGGCAAATGCCGCTTGCCCTGTTGCAGCGCGGGCAAGTCATCTTCCAGGCTCGGCCCACCCCGCGGGCCGCGATGCACGGCCAGCCCCGCCGGCTTGTCGATCACCAGCACGGTGTCGGACTGGAAGAGGATCTTGGGGGTCACACCAGCTTCGGCGTGGTTTCCATCCAGTTGAAATACAGCTCCCTAGCGCGCGTGGTCAGCGGCCCGATCTGCATTTCGCGGCCATTATAGCGGGTGCAGGGCTGCACCTTGGCGTAATTGCCGGTGGAGAAAATCTCATCCGCCTCCTCCAGCTCCGCCACCGAAACGGCGCGCTCCTCCACCGGCACCCCGGCCTCACGAAACAGGCCCATGATGCGCTTGCGGGTGATGCCGGCCAGGAAGGTGTGGTTGGCCACCGGCGTGATGGCCACGCCATTCTTGCCGAACCAAAGATTGGCCGAGGCGAATTCCGCCACATTGCCCGCCGGGTCGCACATCACGGCATTATCGGCACCACGCTCCTGCACCCAGGCCGCCGCGCGCGAGCCATTGGGGTAGAGGCAACTCGCCTTCGCATCGGTGGGCGCCATATCAATGGCGGCGCGGCGGAAGGGTGCCATCATCGCCGAGAAACCAGCCCAGGGAGGCAGCGGCGCATCATAGATCGCCAGGATGAAATCGGTGCTACTGGGGTCCGGCCGGGCGGCGCCGAGACCCGAGCGGACGAAAAACATCGGCCGGACATAAAGCTCGGCATCCGGCCCCATCCGGCGGATGCCCTCACGGCACAGCGCCGCGATCTCCTCGGCCGTGCGGGTGGGGCGCATATTGAGCGCGAGCGCCGAGCGGATGGAGCGGGCGCAATGCAATTCCAGATCGGGTGCATAGCCACGAATGGCCCGCGCGCCGTCAAAAATCACCGAACCCAGCCAGAAGCAATGGTCCATCGGCCCAATAACCTTGGGCTCCTGATCCGACCACTCGCCACCATACCAGTACACGCCCGCCATTGCCCTGCTCCTTTTTGACCCAGCTTGATTGCCACGCCCGCGCCCGGGGTTAAAGTGCCCGCTGCGCAGGGAGGAAGTGCAATGACCATACATTTCGTCGTCCACGACGAAGGCGACAGCGTGGGCGTGGTGGTGGTGGAGGGGCTGACCGCCTCCAACCGCATCCAGGGCTGGGTGATGGACCAGGACAAGATGATCGATTTCGACGCGAAATCCGACATCCCCATCGGCCACAAGATCGCCATCAAGCCGATCAAGGCCGGCGACACCATCATCAAATACGGTGTGGATATCGGCAAAGCTATCGCCGACATCGCCGCGGGCGAGCATCTGCACGTCCACAACGTCAAGACCAAGCGCTGGTAGGGGAAACGACACCATGGGTATCAACCTGAAGGGCGCCTCCTTCGAGGGCTGGCGCCGCGAAAACGGCCGCATGGGCGTGCGCAACCACGTCATCATCCTGCCCGTCGATGATCTGTCCAACGCCGCCGCCGAGGCGGTGGCGAACAACATCAAGGGTGCGATGGCCATCCCGCATTCCTATGGCCGCCTGCAATTCGGCGCCGATCTGGACCTGCATTTCCGCACCCTGATCGGCACCGGCTGCAACCCCAATGTCGCCGGCGTCATCGTCATCGGCATCGAGCCGGGCTGGACGGGCACCATCGTCGAGGGCATCGCCAAATCGGGCAAGCCGGTCGAGGGTTTCGCCATCGAGCAGAATGGCGACATCAACACCATCGCCTCCGCCTCACGCGCCGCCTACCGGCTGGTGAAGCACGCCTCACGCCTGAAGAAGACCAAGACCGACATCGTCGAGCTCTGGGTCTCCACCAAATGCGGTGAGAGCGACACGACCTCGGGCCTGGCCAGTTGCCCCACCGTGGGCAATGCCTTCGACAAGCTCTGGGCCAATGGCAATACCCTGGTCTTCGGCGAAACCTCCGAGATCACCGGCGGCGAACACCTCGTGGCCGCGCGCTGCCGCACCCCCGAGATCCGCGACCGCTTCATGTTCATGTTCGACCGCTACCAGGCGCTGATCGAAAAGAACAAGACCTCCGACCTCTCCGATAGCCAGCCCACCAAGGGCAATATCGAAGGCGGCCTGACGACGATCGAGGAAAAGGCGCTCGGCAATATCCAGAAGATCGGCAAGCACTGCCTCGTCGATGGCGTGCTGGACAAGGCCGAGGACCCGACCTATCCGGGGCTGTGGTTCATGGACAGCTCCTCCGCTGCGGCCGAAATGGTCACCCTCTGCGCCGCCTCTGGCTATGCGGTGCATTTCTTCCCCACCGGCCAGGGCAATGTGATCGGCAACCCCATCCTGCCGGTCATCAAGCTGACGGCGAACCCGCGCACCCAACGCACCATGAGCGAACACATGGACGTGGACGTGACCGGCCTGCTGCAGAAGACCATGAATATGGATGATGCCGGCGAGGCGCTGCTCGATTGCATGCTGCGCACCGCGGATGGTGAATTGACGGCGGCCGAACTCCTCGGCCATCGCGAATTCTCCCTCACCAGGCTCTACGAAAGCGCTTGAAGCAACGGCGATGATCAACCGATGGCCGGTGCCTTGCGCCTGCCATCGGTTGCAAAGCCTGGGCTGCAAAGCTGGGTTGCAATCCGTGACAAGTTTTTGCCTTGATTGCGCCACGAGCAGCCTGTAGCGAGCCTGCAGTGCAGCATAACTTGCGCCGCGACGCCCACTTGCGCCGCGCAGCGCCGCTCAAAGGAGATCAACAATGACCGCACCGAAATTCCTGGTGGCCTTTGCCGCCGCAGCCCTGCTCTCGGCCTGCGCCTCCGACCCTGAGACCGCCGCCACCTCCGGCACCGGCGATGCCAATGCGGGCGTGATTCGCCCCGGCAGCCAGGAAGACCTGCGCGCCAATATCGGTGACCGTGTGTTCTTCGGCACCGACCGCAGCAATATCCAGGCCGATCAGCGCCCCGTGCTGGAGCGCCAGGCCCGCTGGCTGGCGCAATACGCCCAGAACCAGGTCACCGTCGAAGGCCATGCCGATGAGCGCGGCACCCGCGAATACAACCTCGCCCTAGCCCAGCGCCGCGCCAATGCCGCGCGCGACGTGCTTGTGGCCTCCGGCGTGGCGGGCAGCCGCATCCAGACCGTCAGCTTCGGCAAGGACCGCCCGGAATCGCTGGGCTCCGATGAGACGTCCTGGGCGCAGAACCGCCGCGCCGTCACGGTTGTGCGCTGATGCGCCTGGGCATCGCGGCGGGAATGATGCTGCTGGCCCTGGCGGGCCCGCCATCACCCGCGCGTGCCCAGATGGACTCGCGTGAGGCGATCGCACTGCAAAACCAGCTCCTGCAATTGCGCCAGGAGCTGGAGCAATTGCGCGCCCGCGGCGGCGCCGTCTCCGCCCCCGCAACGGCCCCCAGCCGAAGCGGTGGCGCAGGCAATGAAATGCTCGGCCAATTGCTCGATCGGGTGAGCAATATGGAAGAGGAAACCCGCCGCCTGCGCGGCCGGGTGGATGAGGCGGAGAACCGTGACCGTCGCCTCGCCGCCGATGTGCAAAAACTGACCGAGGATATGGAATACCGGCTGCAACGCATCGAGGGCAGCGGCACCACCGCCCGCCCCGGCACGCCAGCCGCACCGCCCGCCGCAGTCGCCCGCCCCACGGCCCCCTCCGCACCCGTCGTGCCGCCGCCCGCCGTCGCGCCCCCGCGCACCGCCGAGCGTGCGCTCTCCGACGGCCAGGCCGCCCTCGCCCGGCGCGACTTCCCCGCCGCCGAGGCCGCGGCGCGTGAAGCCCTCGCCACCCGCAGCGGCGCCCAGCAGGCCAATGCCCAATTGCTGCTCGGCGATGCCCTGACCGGCAAGCGCGACTGGGGGAATGCCGCCATCGCCTATAACGAAGCCTATAGCCGCGCCCGCACCTCGCCCCGCGCGCCCGAGGCGCTGCTCGGCCTGGCCGGCGCCTTCCAGGGCCTGGGCAACCGGCGCGAAGCTTGCGACACGCTGAATGATTTGCGCTCCAACCACCCCAATCTCTCGGCCGCGCTGCAAGAGCGGGCGACTGCGGCGCGTGCCCGGGCGCAGTGCCGGTAGGTGAGAAGGTCGAGGGGCTCTGCCCCTCGAGCACCCCGGCAGGAAACTCAGTTTTCTGTAGCTTCGAGTGACTTGGCCGCGCCGGCTGGGCATCTTGACCATCTTTTGCCGCCGCTTGAGGTTGCTCAGATGCCCCTCACCGCAAAACCCCTCGCCGGCATCAAAATCGTCGAACTCGGCCAAGTCCTGGCCGGCCCCTTCGCCGGCGCCATCTTCGCCGATCTCGGCGCCCTGGTGATCAAGGTGGAAAAACCCGATGGCGGCGATGATGCCCGCCAGATGGGGGCCGCGTTCCGCGATGGCGATGCGCTGATCTTCAAGGATTTCAACCGCGGCAAGCGCAGCCTCGCCCTCGACCTGAAATCGCCCGAAGGCATCGCCGCGCTGCATGCCGAACTCGCCAATGCCGATATCATGCTGCACAATTTGCGCCCCGGCGCGGCCGAGGCGCTGGGCATTGGCGCCGCCGCCATCACCGCCCGCCACCCCAGGCTGATCTATTGCGAAATGGGCGCCTTCGGCCACATGGGCCCCCTCGCTCGCCGCCCCGGCTATGAGCCGCTGCTGCAGGCCTATTGCGGCCTCTCCGCCATCACCGGCGCGCCGGATGGCCCGCCCACCCGCATGGGCGCCTCGGTGGTCGATCAGGGCACGGGCATGTGGACGGTGATCGGCGCGCTCGCCGCCCTGGCCGAGCGCGCCCGCACCGGCCAAGGCGGCGTGGTCAATACCAGCCTCTACGAAACGGCGACGATGTGGGCGGGCCAAAAACTCTCAGCCTTCGTCAATCAGGGCGAATTGCCGCAAAAACACGCCTCCGGTCACCCCGCCTTCGTGCCCTATCAGGGTTTCGATACGGCCGATGGCCCGGTGCTGGTCTGCTGCGGCAATGACCGGCTCTTCGCCAAATTTGCCGCCCTGCTGGACCGGCCGGAATGGATCGCCGATCCACGCTTCGCCACCAACCGCGCCCGCCTGACCAACCAGGGCGAATTGCTGCCGATGATCGCAGTGCTGATGGCGGAACGCCCGCGGCAAAAATGGCTGGCAGCACTGGAGGCGGCGGGCGTCCCCTGCGCCCCCATCAACACCATCCCCGAATTGGCCGCCGACCCGCAAACCGCCGCCCTGGGCATGCTCGCCCCGGTGCCGGGCACAGATTACCAACTGGTGGCCCTGCCGCTTTCCTTCCAAGGGCAGCGCCCCGCCATCACCGCGCCGGCCCCGGCCCTGGGCGAATATCGCCGGCCATGACGCAAGAGGCCTTCGCCACGGCCATGGCGGGCTTCGGCCCGGTGCCGGGGCGGGTGGCGGTGGCGGTCTCCGGCGGGCCGCATTCCCTGGCGCTGGCGCTGCTCACCCGCCAATGGGCGCAGGAAAACGGCGTGGCGCTGGTCGCGCTGGTCGCTGAGCACGGCCTGCGCCGCGAAAGCGCCGAAGAAGCCACCGGCGTCGCCACCATGCTGGCAGGGCAGGGGATCACCACCCGGGTCATCCCCCTGGGCCTCGCCGGCGGGGCCAGCCTGCAGGCTCGCGCCCGCGCCGCGCGGCTTAAGGCGCTGCTGGCCGCCTGCCGAGAACTGCGCGCCCCCTGGCTGCTGCTCGGCCATCACCGCATGGATCAGGCCGAGACCCTCCTGCTGCGCGCCAGCCACGGACAGGGGCGCGGCCAAGGCCAATCCGGCCTGGCCGGCATGGCCGCCTCCCGCCCCATGGCCGAGGCCCTGCTGCTGCGCCCGCTGCTGGGCAGCACCCCGGCCGCGCTGGAGGCTATCTGTGCCGCCGCCGCCCTCGCCCCAGTGCGCGACCCCAGCAACCGCAACCCCGCCTTCGCCCGCAACCGCGCCCGTCTGGGCCTCAATGACCCAGGCGGCGAGGGCCCGGCGGTGGCTGCCCTCAGCACCGCCGCCACAGCCTTCGCCACCCGCCGTGCCCGGATGGAGGCCGCGCTGCTGCAACGCCTGGGCGCTGCGGTGATGCTGCTGCCCTGCGGCGCGGCGCGGATCGACGCCGCCGCGCTGGGCCGTGATGCCGTGGCGGTGGCCCTTCTGGGCCGCCTGCTGCGCGCGCTGGGCGGCGCCGAGCATGCCCCGGCCGAGGCCGATATCGCCCGCCTTCTCGCCGCCGGCCAGGGCACGCTGGGCGGCGTATGGTGGCGCGAGGATGGCTGGCTGCTGCGCGAACCGGCGCTGCTCTCCCCCCCCATCGCCGCCGAGGCCGGCGCGCTCTGGGATGGCCGCTTTCACCTCGCCGAAGCCTGGCCCGGCTGCATGCTGGGCGCGCTGGGCCCTGGCCATCCCCAGGCCCCGCCGCAACATCCGCCCTGGCCGGCAGCCTTGCGGGCCGGCCTGCCGGCGCTGTGGCGGGATGGAAATTTGCTCGCCGCGCCCCATCTCGGCTGGGGAAGCCCCGTGCCATCCTTATCTTTCCGCCCACAAGGCGGGCCGATTGGCACAGTTTTCGCCGGTTTCGCGCATTTGGGGCATTCACCCAGCGCCAATACGACCTATCTTATATGAAAGGCCCGCGTCATGCGGGTGATAGGAAACCAGAAGCTGTGAGCAATTTCGGCCGGAATTTAGCATTATGGGTCATCGTGGCATTGCTGCTGGTGGCGCTGTTCAACCTGTTCCAGCCTTCAGGTGGCACGGCGAACCGCGCGCAAATGCAGGTGGCCTATAGCGATTTCCTCAATGAGGTGGGCGCTGGCCATGTGCGCGACGTCACCATCCAGGGCCCCAACATCTCGGGCAGCCTGACCGATGGCCGCAGCTTCGCCACCTTCGCCCCCTCCGACCCTGGCCTGGTCGCCCGCCTGACCGAGAAGGGCGTGCGCGTCGTGGCCCGGCCTATCGAGAGCGACCAGAACCCGCTCTTCCAGATTCTCATCTCCTGGTTCCCCATGCTGCTGCTGATCGGCGTTTGGGTGTTCTTCATGCGCCAGATGCAGGGCGGCGGCGGCCGGGCCATGGGCTTTGGCAAATCCAAGGCCAAGCTGCTCACCGAAAAATCGGGCCGCGTTACCTTCGAGGATGTCGCCGGCATCGAGGAAGCGAAGTCCGAACTTGAAGAAATCGTCGAATTCCTGCGTGACCCGCAGAAATTCCAGCGCCTGGGCGGCAAGATCCCCAAGGGCGTGCTGCTGGTAGGCCCCCCCGGCACCGGCAAGACCCTGCTGGCCCGCTCCATCGCTGGTGAGGCGAATGTGCCCTTCTTCACGATCTCCGGTTCGGATTTCGTCGAAATGTTCGTCGGCGTAGGCGCGTCGCGCGTGCGTGATATGTTCGAACAGGGCAAGAAAAACGCCCCCTGCATCATCTTCATCGATGAGATCGACGCCGTGGGCCGCCATCGCGGCGCGGGCCTCGGCGGTGGCAATGATGAGCGCGAGCAGACGCTGAACCAAATGCTCGTCGAGATGGACGGCTTCGAATCCAACGAAGGCGTCATCATCATCGCCGCCACCAACCGCCCCGATGTGCTCGACCCCGCGCTGCTCCGCCCCGGCCGGTTCGACCGTCAGGTGGTTGTGCCCAACCCCGATGTGAATGGCCGCGAGAAGATCCTGCGCGTCCATATGCGCAAGGTTCCGCTGGCGAGCGATGTTGACCCGAAAACCATCGCCCGCGGCACTCCAGGCTTCTCCGGTGCTGATCTGGCAAACTTGGTGAATGAGGCCGCCCTGCTGGCCGCGCGTACCGGCCGGCGCACGGTCGGCATGGCCGAGTTCGAGCACGCCAAGGACAAGGTGATGATGGGCGCCGAGCGCCGTTCCCTCGTCATGTCCGAGGATGAAAAGCGCATGACGGCCTATCACGAGGCCGGCCACGCTTTGGTGGCGATGCATGAGGAAGAGTGCGACCCGGTGCACAAGGCCACCATCATCCCCCGCGGCCGCGCGCTGGGCCTGGTGATGAGCCTGCCGGCGGGTGACCGCTATTCCAAGCACAAATCCAAGATGAAGGCCGAACTGGCCATGGCCATGGGCGGCCGCGTCGCCGAAGAAGTGATCTTCGGATCCGACAAGGTCTCCAACGGCGCCTCCGGCGACATCAAGATGGCGACCAATATGGCCCGCATGATGGTCACCGAGTGGGGCATGAGCGATAAGCTCGGCATGGTCGCCTATGGCGATAACAGCCAGGAGGTCTTCCTCGGCCATAGCGTCACCCAGTCGAAGAATGTCAGCGAGGAAACCGCCCGGGCGATCGACAGCGAGGTGCGGAACATCATCGACAAGGCCTATGCCCGCGCCACGCAAATCCTGACCGACAACAAGCACGAGCTGGAAGCCCTCGCCCAGGGCCTGCTGGAATACGAAACCCTCTCCGGCGATGAAATCCGCACCGTGCTGCGTGGCGAACCGGTGGTGCGCAACCGCCCCGATGAGCCGATCAACCAGGGCCGCGGCTCGGTGCCCTCCTCAGGCCGGCCCAACCCCCGTCCCGATACCGGCGGCTTCGCGCCGCAACCCTCGGGCGGTTGAGTTTCGCAGGCTTCCCCCGGGGCCGCATGCCCCGGGTGATGGGTATTCTCAACGTCACCCCGGATAGTTTTTCCGGCGATGGCCGCCCGGTCGAGGCGGCCATTTTGCGTGGTAGGGCGCTGATCGCCGCCGGTGCCGATATGCTCGATATTGGCGGCGAATCCACCCGCCCGGGCATGACACCCGTCACGGTCGCCGAGGAAATCGCCCGGGTCGTGCCGGTCATCCAGGCCCTCGCCCCCCTCATCCCCATCAGCATCGATACCCGCAACGCCGCAACCATGGCCGCCGCGCTCGCAGCCGGTGCACGGGTGGTCAATGACGTCACCGCCCTCCGGCATGACCCAGCGGCGCTGGAGGTGGCGGCGCAATCCGGCTGGCCCGTCATCATCATGCATATGCCGGGCACCGACCCGCGCCACATGCAGGCGCAAACCGCCTATACCGATGTGGTCGCCGAGGTGAGAGATTTCCTCCTCACCCGCGCCAAAACCCTGCGCCACGCCGGCATCTGCGATATCTGCCTCGACCCCGGAATCGGCTTCGGCAAAACCCTGCCGCAAAACCTGGCCCTACTGCGCGCATTGCCCGCCCTGGTGGCGCAAGGCCTGCCGGTGCTGCTCGGCGCTTCGCGCAAATCCTTCATCTCGGGAATCTCCCCCGCACCGGTGGAGCAGCGCCTGCCCGGCAGCCTCGCCGCCGCCCTGGCCGGCGCCGATGCGGGCGTAGCCTGGCTGCGGGTGCATGATGTGGCCGAAACCCGCCAGGCCCTGGCCGTCTGGGCCGCCATTCACGGCGCCGGCGAAACCGCCTAAACATCTTCCATGAGCCCTCGCAAACTCTTCGGCACCGATGGCATCCGCGGCACCGCCAATCGCGCGCCCATGGACCCCGCCACGGCGCTGCGCCTTGGCCAGGCGGCGGGGCGCTTTTTCAACCGCGGCAATCATCGCCACCGGGTCATCATCGGCAAGGATACCCGCCTCTCGGGCTATATGCTCGAAGCGGCGCTGACCGCGGGCTTCGTCTCCGCCGGCATTGATGTCGTGCTGGTCGGCCCGCTGCCCACCCCAGCCATTGCCCTGCTCGCCCGCTCCATGCGCGCCGATCTGGGCGTGATGATCTCCGCCAGCCACAACCCCTATGAGGATAATGGCATCAAGCTCTTCGGCCCCGAGGGCCTGAAGCTCTCCGATGCCGATGAGGCCGAGATCGAGGCGCTGATGGCGGGTGACCTCTCCCCAGCCCACGCCACGCCGCAAAAACTCGGCCGCGCCAGCCGGCTGGAAGATGCCCCCGGCCGCTATATCGAGGCCGCCAAGCAAAGCTTCCCCCGCGGCCGAACGCTGGAGGGGCTTCGCATCGTCGTCGATTGCGCCCATGGCGCGGCCTATAAGGTCGCGCCCACCGTCTTGTGGGAATTGGGCGCCGAGGTGGTCTCCATCGGCGTCTCGCCCGATGGCTTCAACATCAACAAGGGCTTTGGCTCCACCCATACCACGCCGCTGGTCGATGTCGTGCGCGAGCGCCGCGCCGATCTCGGCATCGCCCTCGATGGCGATGCCGACCGTCTCGTGCTGATCGATGAACTCGGCAATGTCGTCGATGGCGACCAGATTTTGGCACTCATCGCCGATCGCTGGCAGGCCGAAGGCCGCCTCACCGGCGAGGCCGTCGTCGCCACCGTCATGTCCAATATGGGCTTGGAGCGCCATCTGGCCGCCAAGAAACTCGCCCTCCACCGCACCGCGGTGGGCGACCGCTATGTCGGCGAGCGCATGCGTGAGGCCGGCTGCAACCTGGGTGGTGAGCAATCCGGCCACATGATCATGAGCGATTTCGGCACCACCGGCGATGGGCTGGTGGCCGCATTGCAGGTGCTGGCCGTATTGGTGGAGGAGGGCCGCCCGGCCTCCGCCGCGCTGCGCCGCTTCCACCCGCTGCCGCAAAAACTGGTCAATGTGCGCCATGCCGGCGGCGCGCCGCACCGCATGCCCGAGGTGGTGGCCGCCATCGCCGCCGAGGAAACCGCCTTAGCCGGCCGGGGCAGGGTGCTGATCCGCGCCAGCGGCACCGAACCCGTCATCCGCGTCATGGCCGAGGCCGAGGATGAGGTGCTGCTCGAAGCCACCATGGAGCGCCTCCTCGCCACCATCCGCCGGGCGACAGTGGCATGAAGGGCCGGGTTCTCATCATCGCCGGCAGCGATTCCGGCGGCGGCGCGGGCATCCAGGCCGATATCAAATCGGTCAGCGCCATGGGCGCCTTCGCCGCCACCGCCATCACCGCCCTAACCGCGCAGAACACGCTGGGCGTGCATGGCATCGAGGCCGTCTCCACCCCCTTCCTGCGCCAGCAAATCCGCGTCGTGCTCGAGGATATCGGCGCCGATGCGATCAAGACCGGCATGCTGCATGATGTGCCGACCATCCTCGCCGTCTGCGCCGAACTCCGCGCCCTCGCCCCCTCGGTGCCGCTGGTGGCGGACCCGGTGATGGTGGCCAAGGGCGGCCATCGCCTGCTGGCCGAGGATGCGGTGGCCACGCTGAGGGCCGAATTGCTGCCACTTGCCAGCATCATTACCCCCAATATCCCCGAGGCCGAGGTGCTCTGCGGCATCACCATCCGTGATGAGGCGGATATGCATGCGGCGGCGACAAAACTGCTGAGCCTGGGGGTGCGCGCCGTCTTGCTGAAAGGCGGCCATATGGAAGGGCCGGTATTGGTGGACCTGCTGGTCAGCGCCACCGGCACAACCCGCTTCGAAAGCCCGCGCATCGCCACCCGCCACACCCATGGCACCGGCTGCACCCTGGCCAGCGCCCTGGCCGCGGGCCTCGCCCAGGGCATGGCGCTGGAGGATGCCACCTCTCGGGCCCGCTCTTATGTCCGGGCTGCGATCCTGAACGCACCGGGATATGGGCAAGGCCATGGGCCTTTGGACCATTCGGCACGGTGGTGAGAGGTTTGAGTGCCTATCCCGCCAGGGGCGCTTAGAGCCTGTGCAGTGAGCCAAGGCGCACTGAACAGCCTCTAAACCAAGGGTAGGAAGGCGACAGCCGCGCCCCTTATCACAAGCGCGCGGATGCCCGCCTCACCGCCCCGACCGCACGCCCATTGCCAATGTCCGCTCATCCATGCGGGGGTCATGCGTCAGGCCGCGCCGCATGGCCCAGCTATTGGTGAGTTGCAGCAACTGGAGCATCGGCAGTTCTTCAGCGTAGCGGGCGGTGGCCTCGTGCCAAAGCGCCTCGCGCGCCCGGTCATCCATCGTGGCCGATGCCCGTGCGGTAATATCGTCGAACCAGGCGTTGGAGTAGCGGGCGTTGTTATTTGCCCCTGTCAGCCGCTGGCGGTCGAAAGTATTGACGGTATTGACCAGGAAATTCGAGGCTTCGCCGGTCGAAGAGCCCCATGCGGCCATTTGCATGGCGAATTCGACCCGCGCCCGGCGAGGGACGAAGGCGGTGAAGGGCATGGCGTCCACCGTGACGCGCAGACCTATGCGACTCCACATCTGGGCCACGGCCTGGGTCAGCCGGCTGTCATTCGGCCAGCGGTCATTGGGCGTGTGCACGGTGAGGCGAAAGCCCTCGGGGAAGCCCGCTTCGGCCAGTAGGCGGCGGGCGGCTTCAGGGTCGAAGCGGTCTGGCTGCACCGCCGTATTATAGCCGAAGGCGCCTTCCGGCAGCCATTGTCCGCTGGCCACCGCGGCACCTTCCATGACGCGTTCCACCAGCGCGTTGCGGTTGATGGCCAGTGAAAGCGCGCGGCGCACCCGGGCGTCGCGGAATGGGTTTTGCGGCAGCGGTGTGCCCTGGTTGTCGGTTACCCAGGGGCTGGGGCCGGAGCGCGAATGATCGGGCGCCATATAGACGGTGCGCAGACTGGCGATTTCCGTCACCACCAGCCGCTGGTCCCGCTTGAGCCGTGCCAGGTCGGAGGTTGGGATCTGGTCAATGATGTCCACATCGCCGGCCAACATGGCCGCGGTGCGGGATGCATCATTGAGGATCATCCGGTAATCCACCCGCGCCCAGGGTTCGCGTTCGCCCCAGAACGCGTCGTTGCGGATCAGTTCCACGCGCTCGCCCGAGCGATAGGCCCCCAGCCGATAGGGGCCGGTGCCGATGGCGGCGCGGCCTTGGTTGAAATCCTCGCTGCCCAGCCCCTCGGCGGCGTGGCGGGCGACAATGGACACCGAGGCGAGGTCGAGCGGCTGCAGCGGGTGCGGCGCGGCGGTGTGGATGCGCAGCAGCAGCGGGTTGATCACCTCAACGCGGGTGATTGGCCGCAGGAAGCCCATGAAGCTGCCCGGGCTATTCGCCACATTGGGAACGCGGGCAAAGGTGAAGACCACATCATCGGCGGTGAAGGGCCGGCCGTCATGCCAGGTCACGCCCGGGCGCAACGCGAATTCCCAGGTCGTATCATCCACGGCCCGCCAAGCGGTGGCGAGGCCTGGCTGGGGGCGGGCGCGGCCGTCGCGTTCCACCAGCCGGTCGAAGATATGCATGGTGAGTGCGTTGTTGGGGCCGAGATTATGAAAATGCGGGTCGATGCTGGTCACCGCCGCCCCCACCCCCATGGTCAGGGTTTGCGCCGCGGCGGGCAGCGCCAGGCTCAGCGCCAGGGCAATCGCGCGGATCATCGCTCCAGCCTCAAGCCGGTGCGGGCCACGAGGTCACGGTATTTCTCCACCTCCGATTGCAGAAAGGCGCGGGTGGTATCGGGCGTATTGGGCCGGTTCCACATCACCACACCCGCGGTGAGAAAGCGCTCGGCCAGCGCCCGCTCGGCAGTGGCAAGGTTCAGCGCCGCATTCAGCCGCGCCAGAATGGCCGGCGGCATGCGTGGCGGGCCGATGATCATGTTCCATGTCGTGAGTTCGAAATCCGGCAGCGCGGATTCGGCGAGGGTGGGGATATCAGGGAAGGCGGGGAAGCGCTCGCGGCTCGTCACTGCCAGGCCCTTGACCATGCCATCGCGAATTTGCGCGGCCGCGCTGGCCAGCACCGAGACACCGAAATTGCCCTCATCCTGGTAGATCGAGGTCAGCATCAGCCCGCCCGAGCGATAGGGCAGGTGGGTGAAGCGGGTGTTGAGGCGCAGCCCGATCATCTCAGCGCCCAATTGTGGAATGCTGCCCACGCCCGATGTGGCATAGGTATAGGTGTCGCGCGGCGCCGCCCGCAGCCGGGCGATGGCCTCCACCGCGGTATTGGCGGGGAAGCGCGGCGAGGTGATGAAGACCATGGGTGCCGTGCCCACCATGCCGATCTGGGTGAAATCCCCCACCGGGTCAAATGGCGTGCCGCCCTGCAACGCGGCAGGGGCAATGGCGTGCGAGGAGACCTCGACCAGCATGATGGTATGCCCATCAGGTGATTGCCGACGTAACCAATCAGCCGCAACCGTCCCCGAGGCGCCGGGCCGGTTTTCCACAACCACCCGTGCGCCACCCCCGATATGGTGGGCGAAGCGCTCGGAGATAAGCCGGCAGGCAATATCAGTAGAGCCGCCAGGGGCAAAACCGCTGATCAAGGTGATGGGGCGCTCCGGCCAACTCTGGGCCAGGGCCGGTAGGGCCATGGCGGTCAGGGCGGCAGGCAGGTGGC
Organism: Rhodovarius sp.; assembly: GCF_040399605.1. Taxonomy (NCBI): domain Bacteria; kingdom Pseudomonadati; phylum Pseudomonadota; class Alphaproteobacteria; order Acetobacterales; family Roseomonadaceae; genus Rhodovarius; species Rhodovarius sp. Next base: position 113,782 of record NZ_JBBARU010000002.1, read on the forward strand.
GGCGCAGCATAAAGGAATTTCCCCGAATTGTTCTTGCCCAGATCAAAGCAGCAACCGGGGGTGATGCGCAACGTGCCTCAGGGGCGCTCGAGCCGCAGCCCTGCCGCATCCGCCACCGCGCGGAATTTCGCGATCTCTGCCGCGATGAAGGCCTGGGTGGCGGCCGGGCCTGTGGGTGGGGGCACCTCCACCCCCAGCGCGGCCAGCCGGGCGGCCAGGGCCGGTTCGGCCAGCGCCGCATGCACCGCCTGGGCCAGCGCCGCCACCCTGGCCGGCGGCGTGCCGGCTGGTGCCAGCATGGCGTTCCAGGTCGAGAGGTCATAGGGCCCCAGGCCCTGTGATTCCAGCGTGGGCAATTGCGGGTAGGCGGGGGCAGGCCGCGCCGTGCCCAGCGCCAGCAGCCGGATGCGGCCATCAGCCGCCAGCCCCGCCACCCCGGCCAGCGTGTCCATGGCGAAGGGCACCTCGCCGCGCGCCAGGGCCTCGAGCGCCGGCGCACCCCCGCGATAGGGAATATGCTCCGCCCGCAGCCCCGCCCGCTGCAGAAACAGCTCCGAGGAGAGATGGGTAATACTGCCAGCCCCGGCCGAGCCATAGGCGCCGCGGCCATCGGCCAATTGCGCGCGCAAACCCGCCACATCCCGCGCACCGCCCGGCGGCACAGCCAGCGCCAGCGGCGTCACCCCCGTCAGGGCCACCGCCGCAAAATCCGCCACCGCATCATAAGAGAGGTCACGGAACACCGCGGGGTTGGCGCCATGCGAACTGGCCGAGGCGAAGAGCAGGGTATGGCCATCGGCCGGCGCCCGCTTCACCGCCTCACTGCCCAGAGCGCCGCCCGCGCCGGTGCGGTTTTCCACCACCACCCGGGTGGCGAGAAGGCCGGTCAGCCGTTCAGCCAGCAGCCGGGCGGCAATATCAGTCGAGCCACCAGCCGCGAAGGGCACAACCAGGGTGATCGCACGCTCGGGGAAGGCAAGAGCGGCGGAGGGGAAAAGGGCAAGGAGGGCGCGACGTTTCATCTCTCCCGCCTGACCTGCCCATGTTGCGCGCGGATGACGGCGCCGTGGCTATGGCGTGAACTCAGCGCTTAGGCGGCTCGCCCATCAGCCCCGAGGCCAGCGAGGCCCGATACAGCTTCAACAGAAAATCCGGCTGTTTCGCAGCCTCGCGCAGGGTGGCGATATCCTCAGCGGCGGGAGGGGTGAGCAGCGGCATCACCGTCGGCAGCGGCCCCAAAGGCTGCGGGAAGCCCAGCAGCGCATCGATCACCCCATCGGAGAGCGGCGCCAGCACACCGCAGGTCATCTCAAAACCATCAAAGGGCATGAGGCGGCCGCCAAACCCCGTGCCCTCCTGCCCCGGCCGGGCCAGCCCGGCATCCCATAAATGCACCGCCATGCCGCGCAGCATGTCATCCACCCAGACGCCACCCTCAGGATGCGGGCCAGCCACGCGAAACAGCGTGATGCGGGTGCGCTGCAAGGCCTCAAGCACCCCCGCCGCCTCGCTGCCCGGCGGGGGCTGGTTCATCCGCACCTCGCGCTCCAGCGCCGGGCGATGCTCGCCCACCGGGGCGAAAATCCCCAGATCCAGCAGCAGGGCCAATTGCGCATCGGCGCTCACCGCGGGGTTTTTGCCATCCCACAGCCCCAGCGCCCGGCCCTGGCTGGCGGCCGAGGCGGCGGGAATGCGCTTCGAGGCCCCGGTCAGAATGGCGCTGCGCGCCGCAGCATAGGCCTGATAGATCGGGTTGGTGGCGATATCGCTCACAACTGGTTCGGCACCGTGACGTTGAGCCGATGCGCGGTGGCGGCGATATTGGCCCAGGTTTCCGCCGGCAGCGGCACACCATTCTTCAGCCTATCGGCACGCCGCGCGGCCTCAGGCTCGCCTGGCACCAGCACCGGCATATCGGCCGAGGCCGGCGCGCAGCCCTTCACCCAGGCCACATATTCGCGCGCGGTGGCGTGGAAAGTCGCCAAATCGCCAAAATGCTGCGGCGAGAAGAACATCGAGAACATGCCATTGGTGATCCGCCCACGCGCACCCACCGGCCCCGAGGTGCCGCCGCCGGTCAGCGCCCCGGCCAGCAATTCGCACATCATCGCCAGCCCCGAGCCCTTATGCTCGCCAAAGGCACGAATGGCGCCAGCCCCCAGCGAGGGATTGCGCGGGCCCACCGATTCATAAGGCCCATACAGCGTATGCGGGTCAGAAGAGAGCCTGCCATCGGGCTCGATCAGCGCGCCCTCGGGCAGCGCCTTGCCGCCATTGCTGGCGACCAGCACCTTGCCCTCGGCCACGAAACTTGTGGCGAAATCCAGCAGCACCGGCCCCTCGGGCAGCGGCACGCCCACGCAGAAGGGCGCGGTGGAAAACCGCCGCTCGGTGCCGCCAAACGGCGCCACCAGCACGCTGCCCGCCACATTGACGAAATGCACCGAGATCAACCCGGCCGCGATCGCCATCTCGGCATAATCGCCCACCCGGCCGATATGGCCGGCATTGCGCAACCCCATGATGCAGGAGCCATTGGCGAGCGCACGCTCAATCGCCAAATCGGTCGCTTGCTTGGCCACCGTCTGGCCAAAGCCATAATGGCCATCGAGCAGCACAAAGGCGCCGCCATCGGAAATGATCGAGGCCTGCTGGCCAGCGAGCACAAAACCCTCCTCCTGCCATTCGACATAGCGCGGCACGCGCACCACGCCATGGCTGTCATGCCCGGCGAGATTGGCGCCAAGCAGATGGGTGGCGATGCGCCTGGCCTCGGTTTGCGAACATCCGGTGGCGAGGAAGATGCGGTTCACCACATCTTCGAGCAGGGCGGCGGGAATCAGGAGATCGGTGCTGGCCATGACAACTTTCTGGTTGATTTTCCCGGCTCTGTGAAGCCGTTGCCGCAGGCTGCGGCTTTCGGTAGGCTGGCTGGGTGGTTGTGACGATCGAAGCCGGCATCGCGGCGATCAACCGAGGCGACGCCGCCGCTGCGGAGGCCATCTTCCGTGGCATCCTTGCCGCCGAGCCGGCGCATGCCAAGGCGCTTCATGGCCTTGGCAAGGCGCTGCACGACCAGCGGCAGCTGGAGCAGGCGCTGGTCGCCTTGGAGGCCGCGGGCAGGGCCCACCCCACGCCGCATCTGGGCGCGCATCACGCCGGCCTGGTGCGGCTTTTGCTGGGTGACCACGCCGGCGGCTGGCCGGGCTGGGAGGCGCGCCGGCTGCTGCCCAGCCTGGGCTTCGCCCAATTGCCCGTGCCGTTCTGGCAGGGCGAACCGATCTCCGGGCGCCGGCTGTTGATATTGGGCGAGCAGGGCATCGGCGACGTGGTCCAATTCGTCCGTTTCCTGCCGGCCGCGGCGGCACGCTCCGGCGCGGCCGTCACCTTTGGCTGCGCCCCGCCGCTGCACCTGCTGCTGGAGCCATTTTGCCGCGCGCATGGCATCGCTTCGGTCACTGGCCAGATCAACCCTTTGGGCTTCGACCAGTTCGCCTGGATTGGCAGCCTCGCGCATCTGTTGGGCGAGCCGCCCGCCTCCTTGGGCGCGGTGGTGCCCTATCTGCGCCCCGAACCTGCCCGCGCGGCGATCTGGCGCCGCCGCCGGCCGCGCGGTGACCGCTGCGTCGGCCTGTGCTGGGAGGGGAGGGCGACCCATCCGCAGGATGCCCAGCCTTCGCTGCCGCCGGCGGCCCTGCTGCCGCTGGCCGGGCAGGGCGCCGTGACGGTGGGGCTGCAACGCCCGCCCCTGCGCGGCATCCCGCCAGAGGCGCTGCTGGACATGAATTGGGGGCCGGACATGGCAGACTTGGCCGAGACCGCGGCGATGCTCTCTGCGCTCGATGCTGTGGTGACGGTGGATACCTCCATCGCCCATATGGCCGGCGCGCTGGGCGTGCCTTGCTGGGTGCTGCTGCCCTGGGTCCCGGATTGGCGCTGGGGCCTGCATGGCGAGGCTACACCCTGGTATCCAGGCATGACCCTTCTGCGACAGACCCAGGCCGGTGACTGGGCCGGCCCGGTGGCACGCGCCGCTGCAGCGCTCCGGGCCTGACGCCCTGCGCCGCAAGACGTTAGAGAACCCGCCCCGTCGCCGCATCCAGCAGGTGCATATTGTTCATATCAGCGGTGAGCAGAATCGGCTCACCGGGTGCCGCATGCACGGTGGGCTCGATGCGGGCGCAACAATCCCGCGCCTCGCCCAGGTGGAAATGCACCAGCGTCTCCATCCCCATCGGCTCGATCACCTCGGGGGTGATGAAGATATCGGCGCGGTTGGGCAGGCCCAGCCGCTGGTCGGTCAGATGCTCCGGCCGGATGCCGAACAACAAGTCACGCCCAACGGCCGAGGCATAGCGCGCCCGCCGCGCCTCGGGGATGGGCAGCCAGGCGTCACCATGCAGATGCACCCGGTCATTCTCCACCCGGGCGGGCAGGAAATTCATCGCCGGTGAGCCGATAAAGCCGGCAACAAAGCGCGTGGCCGGGTTGTGGTACAATTCCTGCGGCGGCCCCACCTGCTCAATGATGCCATGGTTCATCACCACCACCCGGTCGGCCAGCGTCATCGCCTCCACCTGGTCATGGGTGACGTAGATGGTGGTGGTGCGCACCGTCTGGTGCACCTTCTTGATCTCGGTGCGCATCTGCACCCGCAGCTTGGCATCGAGGTTGGAGAGCGGCTCGTCGAACAAAAACACCTTGGGGTCGCGCACAATGGCGCGGCCCATGGCCACGCGCTGCCGTTGGCCGCCTGAGAGCGCCTTGGGCTTGCGCTCGAGCAGCGGCACGATGTCGAGAATGCGCGCCGCATTATCCACCCGGCGCTTGATCTCGTCCTTGGGGAATTTCCGCAGCATCAGCCCGAAGGCCATGTTGTCGAAGACTGACATATGCGGATAGAGCGCATAATTCTGGAACACCATGGCGATGTCCCGATCACGCGGCGGCACGTCATTGACCACCGAGCCACCGATCATGATGTCGCCGCCGGAGATTTCCTCCAAGCCCGCGATCATCCGCAGCGTGGTAGACTTGCCGCAGCCGGATGGGCCAACGAGCACGACGAATTCATGGTCGGCGATGTCGAGGTCAATCCCCTTCACCGCCTGAACGCCGCCTTCGTATTCCTTGACGATTTTTCGGAGTGTGACCTGAGCCATGTTTATCCCTTGGTCGCGCCAGCCGTCAGGCCAGCGATGTAATAATCCATGAGGAAGGCATAGACGACGACCGGCGGCAGTGCGGCCAGCAAAGCGCCCGCCATGATCTGCCCCCAGGCAAAAGTATCGCCGCGCACCAGGGTGGAGACAACGCCGATGGTCAGCGGCATCTGGTCGGGCGTGGTGATGAAGGCGGTGGGGTAGACGAAGGCCGCCCAGGAGACGGTGAAGGCGAAGATGGTGGCGGCGATGATGCCGGGCAGCGCCACTGGGATGAAGATCTTCAGCAGCATCTGCGACCAGGTCGCGCCGTCGATCAGCGCCGCCTCGTCCAGTTCCTTGGGGATAGAGGCGAAATAGCCGATCATGATCCAGGTGCAGAACGGCACCGTCAGCGTGGGGTACACCAGCACCAGCCCCCAGGTGGAGTTCAGCAGCCCAAGCCCGCCCACGATCTGGTAGAGTGGGATGAACAGCAGAGTGTCCGGCACGAGGTAGGTCAGGAACACGCCGGTGGCCAGGGCCTGGCTGCCCCAGAACCGCATGCGCGCCAGTGCGAAGGCGGCCAGCACCGAGATCACCATGGTGACTATGACGGTCAGCACCGTCACCTTGATGCTGTTCCAGAAGAAGGTGAGGAAGAGCGGGTTGCCCAGGATGGTGCCGTAATGCTCCAGCGTGGGCGAGCGGACCAGCCAGGGGTTGCCCTGCAGGTTGGACATCTCGGCATTGGTCTTCAGGCTGGTGATCAGCATGTAGACCGGCGGCAGGAGGAAAATCACCACTGCCGCGCAGAGCGAAACATAGGCGATGATCAAAGCCCAACGGCGCTCGGCGCGCAGCGAGCCGTGGATATTGGCGGCGAGGTTCATGCCATCTCCCGATTGCGCCGGTTCACGCCGCGCAGGATGAAATAGGCGAAGACCGCCAGCGCCGGCAGCATGAACAGCGAGACGGCAGCGCCGCGCGGGATGTTGCCCGACAGGATGCCGACCTGGAACGCGTAGGTGGCGAAGACATGGGTGAGGTCACGCGGGCCGCCATTGGTCAGCACGCGCACGATGTCGTAATTTGCGAAGGTCACGATCAGGCTGAACAGCACGGTGATGCTGATGATGTTCTGCATCATCGGCAGGGTGATGTGGCGCAGCCGCTGCCAGGAGGTGGCGCCGTCGATGGCCGCCGCCTCGTAGAGCTGCTCGGGGACCGATTTTAGTGCTGCGAGATACATGATCATGAAGAACGGCGCGCCGTACCACACATTGACCATGATAACAGAGATGCGCGCCCACCAGGGCTCACCCAGCCAGGGCACCGCGGGCACGGCGAAGATGGCGAGGATCCAGTTCAGCGAAGAATAGGTCGGGTCATACATCCACCACCAGCCCAGGGTGGAGAGCGCCGGCGGGATGACCCAGGGAATGAGTAGCATGCCCCGCCATTTGCGCTGCCCCTTAGTGGGGATGTGATGCAGCATGTGGGCGAGCCAGAAGCCGATCAGCGCCTTGGCCAGCACGGCGCTGATGGCGAAGAGGCAACTTTGCCACACCACCAGCCAGAAGGTCTCGTTGTCGACCAGGATTTCGAATTGCAGCAGGCCGGCGAATCCATCCATGCGGCGATTGAGCGTGGAGAGATAGACGGCGTAGGCGGCCGGATAAGCGACCAGACCCACAATCACGCAGATCAGCGGCAGCGTCATAAGGAAGGCGATCGTCGAGCGGCGACGGGCGAGGCGGCGAAGGCCGCCTCCCGCGCCACTCTCCGGGCCACGCGGCGCGCTCACCGCTGCCGTCATGCTGTCGGGCATGCGGGGCTCAGCCGCCCCGGCGGATGGTGTTCAACTCGCGCTCAAGCCAGCCCAGCGCCTGGTCCACCGTCTCATTGGCCTGGGCGATGCGGGCGATGAGCTTGGTGTTCAGCGCCTGGTTGTAAGCCTGCACCGCCATGGCCGGCGGCGCCGGGGCGAAGGCGACGGACGTCCGCGCATTGTGGTGCGCCTTGATCGGATAGTTGAACACGGTGCCGACCGGCGGGCCCTCATTGGACCAGACCGGGAAGTCGTTCATCGACAGGAAGGGCGGGATATCATAACCCGCGCTGGTGTTGGTCTGCACCTCGGCCGAGGCGCGGTCGGAGAGGAATTCCAGCAATTCCTTGGCCGGCCCCTGCACGCGGGAGAAGTTCCAGATGCCCCAGAAATAAGGCAGGTAGCCGACAAAGCGGCCCTCCGGCCCGCTGGGCACCGGCACCGTCCAGCATTGCGCGCCCACCGCCGGCTGGTCGCGCCGGGCCGAGACCCAGGCGGAAGGCGGGTTGAACACGAGCGCCGAGCGGCCGGAGATCAGCGCGCGGTTGTTCGAGGCGTCATCCCAGGCCCAGACGTCATTGGGCAATTGCCGGGCGATGCGCACGCACATCTCCACCGCGGCGCGCAGCTTGGCATTGCCGCGCACGGTGATGCCGCCGCGCTCATCCATCACATTGGCGCCATAGGAGGCGAAGAGCGCGCCCACCCAGTCCACCGCGTCGGTGAAGCTGCCCATCGGCAGGCCGAAGGCGAAGCCGGCGCGGTTGCACTTCTCGGCGGCGACCGCGAAGGTCTCCCAATTCCAGGTATCGGCGCCGGGGCCGGCGCGGTTCTCGGCCGGCCACATGGCGCGGATGTCGATGCCGGCGTGCTGTTGCATCAGGTCAATGCGCACGCAGGCCGGCTTCATCTGGGTGCCGGAGACGGCGGGAATGGCCACCCAGCGGCCATCCTGCTTGCCAAGATATTCGGCCGCCGGCGTCACCGCGCCGTACTTCGCCGTCAGTCTGCCCATCACGTCATCGACGTTGACCAGCATCCGTGCATGCGACGCCGGCTCCCAGGCCGGGAAGGAGAGGATGTCGTGGCCCGAGCGGCTTTGCGCCTGGGCGGCGATGGTGAGCAGGTTCTGGTTGCCCACGCTGGTGATGAAATCGACGCCCACGGTGGCGCGGTTGCGCTCGCCCCATTGCGCGCAGAGGCGGCGCAGCGCGTCGTTGCCGGCCGGAACCCAATGGTCCCAGAAGCCGCAGCGAATATTGGTGGTGGGCTGGCCGAAGACGGCCGGCGCGGTCAGCGCGGTGGCGGCGCCGCCCAGCAATGCCGCGCGCCGGGGCAGGCTGACATCGTTGCACGATGTCGCGTTGACATTCTCAGGCATCTTAAACCCTCTCCGTCGGTTTCCGCGCGGTCTTGCGCCGCTGGTGTCAGCTTAAACGCCGTGTGGTGGATTGCGCAACAGCGCATTTATGCCAGAGTTCGGGAATGCAGATCACGTCGACAGATGCCATTATCATCGGCGCGGGCATGGCGGGTGCGACCGTCGCCGCCAACCTCGCCAATACCCACCGCGTGGTGCTGCTCGAGGCGGAGGAGAGTGCGGGCTTCCACGCCACCGGCCGCAGCGCCGCCATCTGGATTCGCAATTACGGCGCCGCCGATGTGCGCATCCTCACCGCCGCCTCCAAGGAATTCTTCCAGCACCCGCCCGAGGGTTTTTCCGAAACCCCGCTGGCGCATGACCGCCCGGTGCTGCACCTCGCCCCGCCCGAGCAAATGCCCGCCCTCGAAGCCCTGCTGGCTGGCGGGGCGATGATCGAACGCATCGGCGCTACCCGGGCCAAGCAAATGGTGCCCGCCCTGCGGGAAAACTTCGCCGTCGATGCAGCGCTGGAGACCGATTGCTTCGATATTGAGGTCGCCGCCCTGCATAATGGCTACCTGCGGATGCTCCGCCGCCTCGGCGGCCAATTGGCGCTGCGCCACCGCGCCGGCAAAATCTGGTACGAAGGTGGTGCCTGGCATTGCGAAACCAGCGCCGGCGACGCCTTCGCCGCCCCCATCTTGGTCAATGCCGCCGGCGCCTGGGGCGATGTGGTGGCAGAATTGGCTGGCGAGCCCAAAATCGGCCTGCAACCCAAGCGCCGCACCGGCGTCATCATCGACCCAGCCCCCTTTGCCGTGCGCGACTGGCCCCTCGTCGGCGATGTCGGCCATAGCTGGTACGCTCGGCCCGAGGCCCGCACCAAACTCATGCTCAGCCCCGCCGATGAGACCGACAGCCCGCCCCTCGACGCCCAGCCCGATGAATTTGACGTGGCCGTGGCGGTGGACCGCATGCAGCAGGCGCTGGAGATCGAGGTGCGCCGCGTCGAGCATTCCTGGGCCGGCCTGCGCAGCTTCGCGCCTGACCGTTCACTGGTCATCGGCCCCGGCCAATTGCCCGGCTTCTTCTGGATGTGCGGCCAGGGCGGCTATGGCATTCAAACCGCGCCGGGTGCTGGCATCTTCCTCGCCGCACAAATCCGTGGCCAGGCCGTGCCCGCTGCCATGGCAGCCGCCATCCCCATGGTCAGCCCCCTCAGGTTTGCAGCATGACCCCCAGCTTCGCCGATGTCCTGGCCGCGGCCAGCCGCATCGCACCGCATATCCGCCGCACCCCGGTGCTGCGCCACCCGGCGCTGGACGCCGCCGTGGGCGCCGCCGTCTTCATCAAGCCTGAGCCCCTGCAGCGCACCGGCAGCTTCAAGCTGCGCGGCGCCACCAATGCGCTGATGCGCATCGACCCCGCCTTGCGCGCCCGCGGCGTGGTCACCCATTCCTCCGGCAATCACGGCCAGGCCACTGCCTGCGCCGCGGCAGCCCTGGGCATGCCGGCCCTCATCGCCATGCCGGCCGATGCCCCCGCGGTAAAAGTCGCCGCGACCCGCCGCTGGGGCGCCGAAATCACCTTTTTCGACCGCCACAACACCGACCGCCATGCCCTCGCCGTCAGCCTGGCCGAGCAGCGCGGCGCCACCCATGTGCCCCCCTTCGACCATGCCGATGTCATTGCCGGCCAGGGCACCCTGGCGCTGGAATTGCTCGAGGATGCCGGCCAGCAACTCGATGCGCTGGCCGTTTGCACCGGCGGCGGCGGCCTGCTGGGTGGCTGCGCCCTGGTCATGGCCGAATTGGCGCCCTACGCCCAGGTCTGGGCGGTGGAGCCCGAGGGCTGGGATGATTACGGCCGCTCGCTGCGCGCCGGCCATCGCCTGGAGAATGACGGCCAGGGCGATGGCCTTTGCGATGCGCTGCTCTCCAAGGGCCCAGGCGAAATGACCTTCGCGGTCAATGCGCCGCGCGTGGCCGGCGGCGTCTCCGTCACCCGCGCCGAGGTTTTCGCCGCCATGCGCTTCGCCTTCGAACACCTCAAAATCGTGGTGGAACCGGGCGGTGCGGTCGCCCTCGCCGCCGTGCTGGCAGGCAAGGTGAAGGGCAGCGCCATCGGCGTGGTGATCAGCGGCGGGAATGCCGATCCGGCGGTATTCGCGCAGGCGCTGGCCGCCGCCTAAGCGCCAGCACCACCCCGCCCCAACCCAACGTCGCCGCCACCCCCAGCGCCAACGCCCCCGCCACGCCCAGGGCCTCAGCCCCCATCGCCACCACCATCACGAAGAGCACAAAACCCGGCATGCCGCGCAGCGCGCCCGCCAGCAGCGCCGCCGCCCCCGCCCGCCCCAGACGGGGCACCGCCACCAGGGTCAGCGTCGTCAGCCCCACCGGATACACCGCCCCCGCCCCGGTCCAGACCGGCCCAAGCGTGCTGCTGAAAGACACCAGGCTGGCCACCAGCAGCCCCAGCACGATGGAGCGCAGCGGCAATTCCCACCAACGCGCTGGCCGTGCCATGGCCGCAACCCCGCCCACCGCCCCCCGCGTGCCCAGAATGGCCAGGCCATAACAGAGCACATTCAGCCCCGTGGCCGGCCAAAACCCCGGCGCCCAGGCCAGCACCGCCACCGTCAACCCCATCCAGCCCAGGCTCGCCAATCCCAAGGCCGGCAACATCCCCAGCCTGGGCACCGCATGGATCAGGATAAACAGAAAAACCGCCGTCGCCGCATTGGCGCCCAACCCATTGGTCGCCGCCTGGCCCACGAAAGCCGTGGAATGGCTCATCCCCAACATAGCATAGGCCGGCCCGGCCGAGACTGGCAGCGCCGCCAGCAAACCACCCCAAAGCGGCCCCAGCCGCTGCGCCGCCACCGCCGCGGCCGCCACGATGCCGGCGCTGATCGAAGCCCTGATCAGCAGGGCCAGAATCACGCCGTGGCAACACCCTTGCTGGTGGAATATTCGAAATGCAGCGCCTCACCGGGAAACACCCGTGGGTGAATGGCATGCGCGGCCATCGCCGCCTCGGAAAACCCCTGCAGGATCAGCTTCAGCTTGCCCGGATAGGTCGCGACATCGCCAATGGCATGCACGCCCGGAATATTGCTCTCCAGCGTCGCCGGATTGACCACGATATGATGATGCTCCAGCCCCAGCCCCCATTCCGCAATAGGCCCCAACTCCATCGAAAGGCCAAAAAACGCCAGCAAATGATCCGCCGGCACCCGCTTCTCCTCGCCCTTCAGCGTGGCCAAAATCACCGCCTCCAGCGCGCCATCCGCCCCCTCCAGCCCATGCAGCTGATAGGGAATGGCCATCTCGATCTCACCGCGCGCGGCGGCGGCTTCCAACTGCGCCGCACTCTCCGGTGCTGCGCGGAATTTCGCCCGCCGATGCACCATGGTGACCTGGGCGATATCCTTGAGCGACAGCGCCCAATCCACCGCACTATCGCCGCCGCCGGCGATCACCACGCGCTTGCCGCGAAACGCCTCGCGCTTCGTGACCATATAGCGCACCGCGCCACTCGCCTCGAAACCCTCCAGCCCCTCGAGCGGCGGGCGATTGGGGCCAAAGGCGCCCGCACCAGCGGCGATCAGCACCGCCTTGGCCCGCACCTGATGGCCGGCACTGGTTGTCAGCACAAAGCCATCGCCCTCACGCTGCAACCCATCCACCCGCTGGCCCAATAGCTTGACCGGCGCGAAGGGTGCCGCCTGCGCCTCCAGCCGCTCAATCAGGTCACCCGCCAGAATGGAAGGATAGGCCGGCACGTCATAAATCGGCTTTTCCGGGTAGAGCGCCGAGCATTGCCCCCCGGTCGCCTCCAGCGTGTCGATCAGCACGCAGCGCATTTTCAGCATGCCGCATTCAAAGACCGCGAAAAGGCCGGCAGGGCCGGCACCAATGATGGCAACATCGGTGGAAATGGACTGGCTCATGCCCGCGTGGTGCCCGCTTTGGCCCGCCCGCGCAACCGGGTGGCATTGCCCCAGCCCCTGCGGCAGCGCACAATAATCGCGCATGACCCCGACGGACCCCGAGGCTCAATCCATCCGTCGCCTGATCGCGATGTTCGCGCTCACCGGTTTCGCCACCTCGCTGATCATCAGGGTGACCGACCCGCTGGTGGCGGTGATCGCCGATGATCTGACCACGCCGGTCGGCACCGTGGCCCTGCTGGCCTCCTCCTTCGCGCTGCCTTTCGCGCTCATTCAGCCGCTTTTGGGCCCGGTGGGCGATGCGCTGGGCAAGCGCCGGGTGATCCTGGTCTGCCAGGTCCTGCTGACGCTGCTGGTCGCCGCCGCGGCGATGGCGCCCGATTTCACCACGCTGCTGATCTTTCGCGCCCTGGCCGGGGCGGCGGCCGGCGGCACCATGCCGCTCACCCTCGCGGTCTTCGGCGATGAGGTGCCGCTCGCCCGGCGCCAGGTGGCGATTGGCCGCTTTTTGGTCTTCACCATCATCGGCGGCGTGGCCGGCGGCGCCTTGGCGGCGGTGGTGGAGCCGCTTTTCGGCTGGCGCGGGGTGTTGTGGATTTGTGCCGGCTTCTCGGCCATGGCTTCCTGCGTGCGGCTCTGGTCGCAGCTTCGCGCGCCCCCCGCCCCCACCCAAAGCTTCCAGCCGGTGATGGCCTTGCAACGCTATGTCGGGCTCTTCCGCCTGCCAGCGGCGCGGGTGCTCTACGCGGCGGTGGCTATAGAGGGCGGGCTGGTCTTTGGCGCCTTCCCGCATTTCGCACCGCTGCTCGCCGCGCGCGGCCTGGGCGGCACCACCGAGGCCGGGCTCTCCCTCGCCGCTTTCGGCTGCGGCGGCTTCATCTATGCGGCCATCGTGGCGCAGGTGCTGCGGCTGATGGGGCAGGCCAATATGGTCCGCCTCGGCGGGTTTCTGGCCTTCTTGGCCTTGCTCGGCATGGCCCTGGCCTGGAGTGCGGCCATTTTCATCGGCTGCGCTCTGTTGCTGGGCACCGGATTTTTCATGATCCACAACACCATCCAGGTCCGCGCCTCGGAAATCTCGCCCACCGCCCGGGCCTCGGGCCTGGCGATGCACTCCTTTTCCTTCTTCATCGGCCAAACGGCCGGGCCGGCGCTGATGGGTGTGGCGCTGGCGCTGCTGGGTTCCACCTTGGCTTTCATCTGGGTGGCGGCGGCGCTGCTGGCGCTGGGTTGGTGGTTGAGCGTCACTGGGCCTGGAACAAAAAAAGAACATGGAGGCTGAACAAGTGGAAGCAAATCCACCTGAATCAACAGCATGTCCCGATTCGCAAGAACGAATCGCTGACGCAAAAAGGCAGCCATCATAAACTACAGCTTGTGTCCCCACCGCTTGATGGACCACAAGCTCGTTCTCGCTTCGTGCAGGCATTCCGGCGCGATTCGCAATCCAAAAACCCCAAAGGTGCCCCATGGCCGCCACCGCCCATGACAAAACGCCCTGGTGGGCCTGGCTCTTCCCCGCGCTCGGCCTGGTGCTCGTGCTGGCCGGCCTGCCCGCGCTCTCCCCCGCTGGGCTGCTGCTGGGAGCCATGCTCACCATCTCGGTCTTCGCCGCCGTTCTGCATGCCGAGGTGGTGGCCGCCCGGCTGGGCGAGCCCTATGGCACCCTGATCCTGGCGCTGGCGGTCACGGTGATCGAAACGGCGCTGATCATCTCACTCATGGCCGATGGCGAGCACCCCGAACTCGCCCGCGATTCGGTCTTCGCCTCAATCATGATCGCGCTGAACGGCATTATCGGGCTCTCCCTGGTGCTGGGCGGCGCGCGGCATCTCGAGCAGGGCTTCGCCGCCCGCGGCGCCTCGGCCTTCCTCACCGTGGTCATCACCATCGCCGTGCTCTGCCTGGTGCTGCCCAATTACACCACCACCATGCCGGGGCCGTATTTCTCGTCCCGCCAGCTTATCTTCGTCGCGGTGATGGCCCTGCTCACCTACGGCACCTTCCTCTTCGTCATGACGGTGCGCCACCGCGATGATTTCCTCCATGGCCATGGCATTGACCCCCATGGCCCCAAACCCTCCGCCGCACGCGCTTGGCTGGCCTTTGCGTTGATGCTGCTGGCGCTGATTGCAGTGGTGCTGCTGGCCAAGAAGCTGGCACCGGTGCTTGAGGCTGGGGTGACGTGGCTTGAGGCGCCCAAAAGCCTCTCAGGCGTGGTGATCGCTGCCCTGGTGCTGATGCCCGAAGGGCTTTCCGCGCTGCGGGCTGCCGCGCGCAATGACCTGCAAATGTCGCTCAACCTCTCGCTCGGCTCCGTGCTGGCCTGCATTGGCCTCACCATCCCAGCGGTGGCCTGCTTTTCGCTGCTCACCGGCGCGCGCCTGCAATTGGGCCTCGACCCCTCGGGCATGGTTCTGCTGGTGCTCACCTTCATGGTCAGCACCCTCACCCTGGCCACCGGGCGCTCCACCGTGCTGCAGGGGGCGGTTCACCTGATGATTTTCGGCACCTTCCTGCTGCTGAATTTCTCGCCCTAACAAGCTGGTTTAAAGCGCTACTGGCGGAATAAAACTGCGAAAGGGCTTTGCCCTCTCGCGCTCTCCCACCAGGAAAATCATTTTCCTGGACCTTTTATATTATTTAAAACCAATAAGCTAACGAAGGTGCAGGAAACTAAGTTTCCTGCTGGGGTGCTCGAGGGGCAAAGCCCTTCGATCTAGTATTCTAATCTATTCGTTTTTCAGCAAATCGAAAAATTTGTATTTTGCTATCATCTTTACTTTCTTAAATGATTCCGTTTGAACCAATGATGCTCTCACCGTCCGGATAGCCGGGCCGCTATCCCCCAATCCAGCCCCGCAACCGCGCCTCCAACCCCACCGGGTCACCGCGCAAGGCCAGGCGCTTTTGCCGCGATGTCTCCCCCGCGACAATGGCAATATCGCCCCGCCGCATCGCCAGGGCTTCGGCCAGAAAGCCGATGAGCGCCTCATTGGCCGCCCCTTCCACCGGGGGGGCTGCCACGCGCAATTGCAGCACCATGCGGCCATCCGCACCGGGTCGCAGCCCGTCCAGGCCATTGCGATGTGCGCGCGGGGTCAGCCGCACCCAAAGCTGGATGCCGTTCGGCCCTGCGCTCCAGGCTGGGTTCTCCATGCCGCCATGAAGCCCTGCCCGGCGCTTGGCACAAGGCTTGCCAAGATCCATGCAAATATCCAACGGTGGCCGGCGGTCCGGACAGAGAACCCTCATGCCGCCGGCGCAGCCAGAGCCGCCCTGGCGAGGCTAGGCCAATATTCCTTGCGCCCTAGCTTCCCAAATCGCTACACTCCGCCCGTCAACGCCACAGCCATATCCACCCGCCAACCCAATCCGGGGGGCAATTTGTCCGAATACGACGTTTTTGAAAAATAAGCAGTTTTTCTCAGGCCGCAGCAATCGCCCGGTTCATCGCCGTCACCCCCGCTGCCGCACCCTCAGGGTGGTTCCACACCGCCCCCACCACCGCCAGAAAATCAGCACCCGCCTGCACCAGGGGCGCGCAATTGCCCGCCGTGATACCGCCAATCGCCACTGAGGGGATTTCCATCACCTCCCGCCACCAGGCCAGCAATTCCAGCTCCGCCACATGCTCGGTCGCCTTGGTCGCGGTCGGGAAGAAGGCACCAAAGGCCACGTAATCCGCGCCCATCTCGCCCGCATTCATCGCCAGATGGCGCGAGGCGTGGCAGGTGATGCCCAGGATCTTGCCATCCAGCAGCATCCGCGCACCGGCCTGGTCGCCATCACCCTGGCCCAGATGCGCCCCATCGCAGCCCAGCCGGGCGGCGGTTTGCGCGTCATCATTGAGGATAAAGGCCACATCGCGCGCCTGGGCGATGGGCATCAACTCCTCCACCGCGCGGGCCACCACATCGGCCGGCGCGTCCTTCAGCCGCAATTGCAGGCAGGCGACATCGCCGGCATCAAGCGCCAGCGCCAGGGTCTTGGCAAAGCCAGGCGGCAGGCTGGGGGGGGTGATGAGGTAGAGTCGGCAATCGGGCATGACCAATTTGTGCGTCAGCCCCGCGCCGCTGTCACCCTGGCAGCGCAACATGTCTTGCACCGCGGCCCGCCGCGCCTTATACGCCGCCTTTCCGCGCACCAAGCCGCGCCATCCTGTTTTGCCCGAGATGTCCCGATGAAGCCCGATACCCACCCCGCCTACCACACGATCAACATCGTGATGACCGACGGCACCGCCTTCACCACCCGCTCCTGCATGGGCAAGGAAGGCGACACGCTGCGCCTGGATATCGACCCCAAGAGCCACCCGGCCTGGACCGGCGTGCAGCGCATTCTCGACACCGGCGGCCAGGTCGCCAAGTTCAACAAGAAGTTTGCCGGCATCGGCCTGCGCAAGGGCACCTGATTTTTTATCAGACGGCATGAGGGCCATCCCCTTGAAGAGGGGGGTGGCCCTTTCCTATTTGTGGTCTGCAAGCGGTGCCCATTCGGGGCCGCGGCACGGTATCCCGGGGTTTTCCTCGGCCCGCATTGCCCGTTTGGGGGTGCGACAGGGCCCAAGATGATCCCAGGCGCCGTTCACGCCAACCTTGCTTTCGAGAAGGTCATACCATGAACGCCACTGATTTTTCCCCGCTCTTCCGCACCGCCATCGGCTTTGACCGGCTGGCCCGCCTCGTCGAGGGTTCCCGTGCGGCCGAACCTCAGGCCTATCCGCCCTATAATATCGAGCGTGTGGGTGAGGACCAATATGTCCTGACCATGGCCGTGGCCGGCTTCTCCGAATCGGAGATCGACCTTGAGGTCCGCGCCGATACGCTCACCATCACCGGCAAGCCCGTCCAGGGCGAGGCGCCGCGCAGCTACCTGCACCGCGGTATCGCCGGGCGCGCCTTTGAACGCCGCTTCGTCCTGGCCGATCATCTGGTCGTGAAGGGCGCCGAATTGGCCCATGGCCTGCTGCATGTCTCGCTCCAGCGCGAGGTGCCCGAGGCACTCAAGCCCCGCCGCATCGCCATCAACGCGGCACCGGCCAGCCGGCCACAATTGGTCGAGCAAGCGGCAGCCTGAGCCGCATCGCGGCAGAACATCGCCCCGGCGGGCCACCGCCGGGGCTTTTTGCTGCCCCCCCGCCCAGGGGTTCACCGCGCCCGGCGCGCTCGCTACAAGGCGCCATACTCAGGAGCACCCCGCATGGCCGCCTACCAATATGTTTACGTGATGAAGGACCTCACCAAGTCCTACCCCGGCGGCCGCGAGGTGTTCAAAGGCATCACGCTCTCCTTCCTGCCCACGGTGAAGATCGGCGTGCTCGGCCCCAATGGCGCCGGTAAATCCACCCTGATGCGCATCATGGCCGGCCAGGACAAGGATTTCGGCGGCGAGGCCTGGGCGGCCGAGGGCGTGCGCGTGGGCTATCTCAGCCAGGAGCCACATCTCGACCCCGACAAGACCGTGGGCGAGAATGTGGAAGAGGCTTTCGGCCAGATGAAGGCCGACCTCGCCCGCTTCAACGCCATCAGCGAAGCCTTCATGAACGAGATGAGCGAGGAGGAGATGAACACCCTTCTCGCCGAGCAGGCCGAATTGCAGGAGCGCATCGATGCCGGCAATGGCTGGGAATTGGACCGCACCGTCGAGATCGCCCTCGATGCCCTGCGCTGCCCGCCGGCCGATGCCAATGTGACCAACCTCTCCGGTGGCGAGCGCCGCCGCGTGGCGCTGTGCAAGCTGCTGCTGGAAAAGCCCGAATTGCTGCTGCTCGACGAGCCGACCAACCACCTCGATGCCGAGAGCGTCTCCTGGCTCGAACACACGCTGCGCGACTACCAGGGTGCCGTGCTGATCGTCACCCATGACCGCTACTTCCTCGACAATGTCACGAATTGGATTCTCGAGGTCGATCGCGGCCGCGGCTTCCCCTATGAGGGCAATTACTCGGCCTATCTTGAACAGAAGCGCAAGCGCCTGAAGCAAGAAGAGCGCGAGGAAAGCACCCGCCAACGCCAATTGGCCCAGGAACAGGAATGGATGGGCCGCAGCCCCTCCGCCCGGATGGCCAAGAGCAAGGCGCGTATCTCCGCCTATGAGGATCTGCTGCAAAAGAGCCTGGACAAGGCGCCCGACCCCACGGAAATCCAAATTCCGCCCGCCCCGCGCCTGGGAAATATCGTCATCAATGCCGAGGGGCTGCGCAAGGGCTATGGCAACCGGCTGCTGATCGATGACCTGAACTTCAAGCTGCCGCCCGGCGGCATTGTCGGCGTGATCGGGCCGAATGGCGCGGGCAAATCCACCCTGTTCAAGATGATCACCGGCGTGGACACGCCCGATGCCGGCACGCTGGTGGTGGGTGACAGTGTGCGCCTCGGTTATGTTGACCAGTCGCGCGACAGCCTCGATGACACCAAGACGGTCTGGCAGGAAATTTCCGACGGGATGGACCAGATCCAGGTCGGCAAGCGCCTGGTGCCGTCACGCGCCTATGCCGCTGCCTTCAACTTCAAGGGCGGCGACCAGCAAAAGCGGGTGGGCGTGCTCTCGGGCGGTGAGCGCAACCGGGTGCATTTGGCCAAGATGCTCAAGATTGAGCACAATGTCCTGCTGCTTGATGAACCGACCAATGACCTTGATGTCGATACGCTGCGGGCGCTGGAAGAGGCGCTGATGGATTTCGCCGGCTGCGCGGTGATCATCAGCCATGATCGCTGGTTCCTCGACCGTCTGGCCACGCATATCCTGGCCTTCGAGGGTGATAGCCATGTCGAATGGTTTGAGGGCAATTACCAGGCCTATGAGGCCGATAAGCGCCGCCGCCTCGGCGCCGCCGCCGACCAGCCGCACCGGATCAAGTACCGGCCGTTGACCCGGTGACGGGCACGGGCGTTGACCCGGTGACGGGCACGGGCGTGGAATGCCCGGTGAGGGTCACGGGCGCGGGATGCCCGGTGGGGGTAGCCGGGGGCAGGGCGCCTTGACCTCCAGGCTGCTCAGCCCGCGCAGCATCACCACCGAGCGGCTGTCGATGTTGCCGCCGGGGCCCGAGCATATGGATGATTTGATCCGCCTCAAGGCGGATGAGCGCGTCTTCGGCTTTATGCTGCATGGCGTGCGAACCCCCGCGCGCACCGGAGAGGAGCTCGAGGATGACATGGATTTCTGGCAGGTGCGCGGCTATGGGACCTGGAGCGTGTTCCTGCGCGGCACCGGCCAGTTTCTCGGCCTTTGCGGCCTGATGGAGCGGCCCGATGGGCGAGGTGTTGCGCTGCGCTATGCGCTCTGGCCCGAAATGCGTGGCCATGGCTATGCGCGTGAGGCGGCGAATGCGGCGCTCGAATTCGGCCATCATGCCGGGCTGGCGCGCATCATCGGCGTCGCGCGGGAGAGCAATACCGCCTCGCGGGCCGTGATGGAGAGTATCGGCATGCGGCTATGCGACCATTTCATCAACCGCGGCCATGCCATGATGGTCTTCGAGAGCCGTCTTTGATGAAGGCCGAGGGGCACCTCACCTCGCGCATCGCCTGGCTGCGGGCCGCAGTGCTGGGGGCGAATGATGGCATTCTCTCCACCGCCAGCCTGATCATGGGCGTGGCCGCTGCCTCGGCCGACCGGCAGGAAATTCTGATCGCAGGTGCGGCCGGGATGGTTGCGGGGGCCATGTCGATGGCGGCGGGCGAATATGTCTCGGTCAGTTCGCAGGCCGATTCTGAGGCCGCCGATCTGGAGCGCGAGCGGCACGAATTGGCTGAAGACCCCGAATTCGAGACTGAGGAATTGGCCGCCATCTATGTCGAGCGCGGCCTGGAGCCGGCGCTGGCGCGGCAGGTGGCGCAGCAATTGATGGCGCATGACGCGCTGGGCACCCACGCGCGTGAGGAGCTGGGGATTTCCGAGATCACCACCGCCCAGCCGGTGCTGGCGGCGCTGACCTCGGCGGCGAGCTTTGCCCTCGGCGCCGCCCTGCCGCTGGCTTTGGTGATCTTCACCCCCGCAGAATGGCTCGTGGCGAGCGTGCCGCTCTCCACCTTGGCCTTTCTGGCGGGGCTGGGTGCCTTGGGGGCATGGGCAGGCGGTGCGCCAGTCGGCCGCGCCACGCTGCGGGTGATGTTCTGGGGTGCGCTGGCCATGGGCATCACCGCGGGGATTGGCGTGCTCGTGGGGCGGGTGGTTTAGCAGGCTGCTGAAAAACCCCGCTGGGGTGCTCGAGGGGCAAAGCCCCTCGATCTTATCCTCGCTCGATGTTCGTCTTTCACCAGCCTATGAAAGCATGATGCGTTGAGGCGGAATCGCCGACAACGCTCAAGCATCCTCTCAACAATGGCTGGACCAAGCGGCGTGGTTTAGAGCCTGTTCCGTTCGCCTCGGCTCACTGCACAGGCTCTAAGCTTTTGTTTGTCGAGCATCTTTATCCGCTCAAACGATTCCGTTTGAACGGATGATGCTCTACGCCAAAGCAGCCCAGCGCCGCTGCCATATGCCCAGCATGGCGGCAGGCAGTGCCCGGCCCACCCAATAGCCCTGGGCACGATGCACCCCCAGCGCCGCCACCGCGGCCCAGAGCCTAGCATCGGCCACGCCCTCGGCGGTGACCACCTGGCCGCGGCGATTGGCCTCGTCCACCACATGGCGGACAAAACGCCGCGCCCGGCCATCCGCCGGCAGGCGCCCGACCAGGGATTTGTCCAGCTTGATCCCGGCAAAGCCCAGGCTTTGCAGCCCCAGCCGGCCATCATCCATGGCCAGATCATCGAGCAAGACGCCATGCCCGACCGCTTCCATCCGGCGGATGGCGCGAGCCAGCAGCGCGCGGTCATGCACCGGCGTGGTTTCGGTGAGTTCGAGCGTCAGATCTTGGGCCGCCAAGCCGCCGCTGCGCAATGCCTGGCTGATCCAGATGCTCAGATCCGGAAGCAGCAACTGGTCCAGCGCGACATTGACCGAGACGCCGATAGCCATGCGCGGGGCCAGCGGGCCGATATCCCGCGCCGCGCGTGAGAGCACCGCCAGGGCCAATATGCGGGCCAGGCCGGCGCGTTCCAGCGCCGGCACGAAAAGATCCGGTGCATGCATCATCGGCCGGCCGCGCCAGCGGGCCAGCGCCTCGACCAGCACCGGCCGCCGGTCGGCGATGCGCACCACCGGCTGGTAGCGCACCAGCAAGCCATCGCGGCCGAGCCCGCGGGCCAGGGCTTTGTCGCTGGTGGGCAGGCTGCGATGGGTGCTGGGTGGGCGCGCCCGCAGCGCGGCTGCCAGAGCGGCGGCCTTGGCCGGCAGCGCGGCCATGCCAGTTGGGGCGCCTAGGCCATCGGCCGTGACGATGATGATGGTATCGGTGAGGGAGGGATCATCAAGGATGGAGAGCAGCGCGGCCCAGGCGCTGCCCGCGGCGGCTGGCTCGACCAGCAGGCGGCGCGGCGGCAGGCCAGGGCCGCAGAGGTATCGCAGCGCCTCCATGCCATGGCGGATCAGGCATGGCGGCATGGCGCATACACGCTGCGCGGCCTCCATCGCCGCAGCTATGATCTGGGGATGTTGCGCCAGGACCAGAATCTCACTGGGGGCGCGCTTTACCATGCCCGGGCGGCCTCGCATGGAAGGGTCATGGCTGGGCGGTGTCCTCGGGGTGGTCAGCTCCCGCGTCGAAGGCTGCATGTCATGCATTGGCATGAAATGCGGCGGCCATTCAACCCGGCGCTTGCACCCAAGGGTCGGCGCGCCATCTGCCCTCCAGCTCCATGGCGGTGCTGCGCAGCTGGGCGCTCCAGGCCATGGGGCCCTGGAAATGCGGCAAATAGCCAAAGGCATTCGCCTGGGCGATATATTCGGGGTCTGCCACGATGGTGGCCAGCGCCGAGGCCAGGGCCTGGACCAGGGGCTCGGGGGTGCCCCCGGGCAGGGCGAAGCCGCGGCAGGCCTGAGCGCTGAAGCCCAGACCCAATTCGCGCAAGGTGGCGACCTCGGGCCATTGCGGCGAGCGCGCATCGGATGCGACGGCGATGGCGCTCAGGCGGCCCTCGCGCAGCAGCCCCATGGCATCGGGTGCGGCCAGCATGGCGGCGGGGACATGGCCGGCCTGCACCGCCTGGCGCACCGCCGGGGCATTGGCGAAGGCGAAGCTGGTCAGCCCCAGGCGTGCGGCGAGGGCGCTGCCGGCCAATTGGGCGGCATTGCCGGGGGGCGGCGTGCCCAGCAGCGCATTGGCCGGCAGGTTGCGCAGCGCTTCGAGTGAGTGCACCGGGCCATTGGTGGCGGTGACCAGCAAAAGGCTCTCCTCCGCCACCGAGGCGACGAATTGCAGCCTTTCGATCATGCCGATTTGGCCCTGCTCAACCGCGCGGGCGAGCAGGGTGGGGGTGCCCAGCGCGGCCAGGGTCAGCCCATCAGGGGCGGCGCCGGCCAGGGCGCGGGCTGCCGATACGCCGCGATGGCCCGGCCGGTTCACCACCGAGACGGTGGCACGCGCCCAATGGCGCTCCAGAAACGGCACCATGCCGCGTGCCCAGAGATCGGGCGCGCTGCCAGCCGGTGCGCCGACCAGCAAGGTCACCGGTTGTGCCGCCCGCGCGCTCATCCCCGCCAGAATGGCGGGCATGGCGAGCGCGATGCGGCGGCCAATGTTCATGTGGTGCGCGGTGAAGCTGGCGCCACCGGGGCTGCCACATCGCGCCGCAGCCGGTTGCGCCCGCTATAGAGCACGATGGGCGCGGCGATGAAGACCGAGGAACTGGCCGAGATGAAAATGCCAAACAGCATCACCCAGGCGAAGCCCGAAAGGGCGTCACCACCAAAGAAGGCCAGGGGCAGGGCTGAGAGAAACAAGGTCATCGAGGTGCCAAGTGAACGATTGAGCGTCTCGTTGATCGACAAATCCGTCAACTGCTCCAGCGGCATTTGCTTGAATTTACGTAAATTCTCACGCATGCGATCAAACACCACGACCTTGTCATTGGCCGAGAAGCCGATGACGGTGAGGATCGCCGCGATCGAGGTCAGATTGAACTCGATCTGGAACAGCACCATGAAACCTATGGTTTTGGTGGTATCCAGGATCAGCGTGACGATGGCGGCGATGCCGAATTGCCATTCGAAGCGGAACCAGATGTAGAGCAGCATGGCCATCAGCGACAGGCCGAGTGCCAGCATGCCGCCGCGGAACAATTCATCGGAGATGCGGTTGCCCACCGCCTCCACCCGCAGGATGCGAATGCCCGGCGATGCGGCCTCGAGCGCCTGGCGCACCCGGTTGACCGTGACCTGGACCTGGGCCTCATTTGGTGGTGCGGGCATGCGCAGCAGGGCGGTATTGGCATCGCCGAATTGCTGGATGCCGACATCGCCGAGGTTCAGCCCGCTGGCCGTGGCCCGCAACAGGGCGAGATCGGTGGGCGCGGGGGTGCGCACCTCCATCACGATGCCGCCCTTGAAGTCGATGCCCTTTTCCAGCCCCGGGTAGAAGGCGCCCACCAAAGACAGGGTGGAGAGCACCGCGGAGACGAGCAGGCCAGTTCTGGCACCGCGCATAAACGTGATGGTCGTGAGGTCCGGGCAGATACGAAAGAGCGGCCGCGCCAGACGCTGCAGCAGGGTGAGGCCCGGGCGCTGCATCACTGGCAGCTCCTTCGGCCGGCGGGCACGGTACCACCAGACGACCATCAGCCGGGTCAGCACCGTGGCCGTCCACATCTGCACCACCGTGCCGATGGCGACGGTGACGGCAAAACCCTTCACCGGGCCGGAGCCAAAGCCATAAAGGCAGGCCATGGCGATGAGGTTGGTGAGGTTGCTGTCGAGGATGGTGCCCGAGGCCTTGGTATAGCCCGCCTCCAGCGCTGAGAGGGGCGGGCGGCCATTCTTCACCTCCTCGCGGATGCGCTCATTGATGAGGATATTGGCATCGAGCGCGGTGCCGAGCGTGAGGACGATGCCGGCAATGCCCGGCAGGGTGAGGGTGGCCTCGAGCAGGGAGAGGCAGGCCACCATGATGACAATATTGAAAAACAACGCGATATTGGCGAACCAACCCAGTAGCCCATAGGCCAGCCCCATATAGAGAAAGACGAAGAGCACGCCGACGGCGAGGCTGATAATGCCCGCGCGGATCGCATCCGCCCCCAGCTCGGGCCCGACCGAACGCTCCTCGATCACCGTGAGCGGCGCGGGCAGGGCGCCGGCGCGCAGCAGGATGGAGAGTTCAGTGGCGCTGCGGACGGTGAAACTGCCGGAAATCTGCCCCCGCCCGCCGGTGATCGGCTCGCGGATATTGGGCGCGGTGATCACCTTCTCATCCAGCACGATGGCGAAGGGGCGGCCGACATTGGCCCGGGTGATTTCGGAAAAGCGGCGGGTGCCGATCGAATCGAAGGTGAAATTCACCACCCATTCGCCGCTGCGATTATCCTGGCTGGGGCGGGCATCGGTGAGGTTGGCGCCATCCACCTCCACGCGACGGCGCACGGCGTAGCGCTGGCCGGCCTGTTCGCCGGGCAGGAACATCACCCCAGGCGGCGGCGTGGCGGCGGCGAGATTCGCGGCCTCATCGACGAGGTGGAAGGTCATCCGCGCGGTGCGGCCGAGCAATTGCTTGATGCGGTCTGGGTCGTCGATGCCGGGGAGTTGTACCAGGATGCGGTTGGCGCCCTGGCGGGCGATGAGTGCTTCGACCACGCCGGTTTCGTCGATACGGCGGCGGACGATCTCGATGGATTGCTCGACGGCGGCGGAGGCCTTGGCGCGGATGCCGGCCTCGGTGACGGTGGCGGTGAGCAGGCCCTCAGGGGAGATTCCCACCTCGATATCGCTGCCGCGCGCACCGCCGCCGAGGGCCACTTCGAGGCCCAATTCGCGCACGGCGCGCAGGGCGGCGTCACGGCTGGCGGGGTCGGTGATGCGCACCACCATCCGCCGCTGATCCGCCTGGGCCTGCAAGCCTGTGTATAGGATGCGCGGGTTGGCCTGGGCCAGGTTGCGGCGGGTGCCTTCGACCAGCGCCTCCACCCTGTCGCGCAGCAGGGCCGTCGTGTCCACTTCCAGCAGCAGGTAGGAGCCGCCGCGCAGGTCGAGGCCCAGATTGACCTGGCGCACGGGGAACCAGCCAGGGAAGGCGGCGCGTGGCAGCAGGTTGGGCAGGCTGGTCAGCACACCCATGAGGCAGACGAGCAGGATGCCGGCGGTTTTCCAGCGGGAGAAGAACATCATTTGGAGGCGCACACCATCGACAGCAGCCATTATCCGGACCGGGCCCCGCCCACCTCCCGGCGCTGGGGGCGGCATGGACACCGGGTGGGTTGACGGGAACCCGAGGGTGCCCGAAGCGGGCGGAAGATGCGTCGAGGGATTTTGGGATGCAAGCCTTGCGGATAGGTGTGGCGGGTGTTGGCCATTTTGGCCGGTTTCACGCACTGAAACTGGCCAAATTCGGCGTTCTGGCCGGGCTGGCCGATGCCTCGGCTGAGCGGGCGGCCGTGGTGGCGGCGGAGTGCGAATCCCAAGCCCTGCCGTTGGCGGCGCTGATCGAGGCTTCGGATGCGGTCGTGGTGGCCGCCCCCACGGCGCATCATTTTGCCCTGGCCGAGCAGGTGCTGCGGGCGGGGAGGCATGTTTTCATCGAAAAACCGATCGCCGCCACGCTGGCGGAGGCGGATGCGCTGGTGGCACTCGCCCAGGCGCGGGGGCTGGTGCTGCAGGTGGGCCATATCGAGCGCTATTCTGCCGCCATTCAAACCCTGCGGCGCGAGATGGGCGGCTTCGCACCCCGCGCGCTGGAGGCGACGCGGGTGGCGCCGTTTCGGCCGCGCAGCCTTGATGTCTCGGTGGTGCTGGATTTGATGATCCACGATATCGACCTCGTGCTGTCGCTGGTGGATGCGCCGCTGGTGGATGTGCGGGCGGTGGGGGCCCGGCTGGCCAGCGGATTGCCGGATTATGTCGTGGCGCAGCTGCGCTTTGAAAATGGCGCCCAGGCGCAGATCACCGCGAGCCGGGTGGCGGTGGCCATGGAGCGCCGGCTGCGGCTTTTGGGCGATGGCGGGGAGATTCGGGTCGATTTTCTGGCCCGGGAGTTGCGGGCATTGCGGCCGCTCTCCCCCGCCCGGGATGCGGCGGCGGATGAGAATATGCCCGGCTGGGGCCGTGATGAGGCTACCTGGACCGAGCATGACAGCCTGGAGGCGGAGCTTCGCGCCTTTATCGCCTCCATCCAGCACGCCGCCCCGGTGGAGGCCAATGCGGCCATTGCCCGCGCGGCGCTGGCCACGGCGCTGCGCATCGAGGCCGCGCTGGGCTGAGCCCGGGGGCATGGGGCGGCCCCATGGGGTGGTCATCTCTGGCCAGGGCCGCGGCTTCGTCGCATGCTGGGCCGAACACTGGAGGACAACACCCATGCTTCGTCGCCACACCATGCTGGCCGTGCCCGGTTTATTGGCGCTGCCCGCCCTCGCCGCCACCCCTGAGCGGGAGACGCTGATTCAGGGTTTTTCGCCGGCCCGGCTGGCACGCATCGCGCCTGCCATGGCGCGCGAGATTGAGCGGCAGAGCTTTGCCGGCGCCATCACCTGCATCTCCCGCCATGGGCGGCTGGTCCATATGGCCGCGCATGGCACGCTGGATGCGGAGCGGCGGCGGCCGATGGGCCATGATGCGATTTTCATGCTGGCCAGCATGACCAAGCCGCTGATTGCCGCCCTGGCGATGACGCTGGTGGAGGAGGGGCTGATTTCGCTGCGCGACCCCATCGGCCAGCATTTGCCCGAGCTGCGCGGGTTGAAGGTGGAGCAGCGCGAGCCCGGCCGGCAGGTGCAGGATGTGGCGCCGATCAGCCAGCCCACGGTGCAGGATTTGCTGCGCCACACCGCGGGCTTCTTTTATTCCGGCCCGGCGGCGCCGAGCCCCAGGCTTTCGCAAATGTATGAGGCGGCGGATATCGAGCAGAAGCGCGGGCCGCTCA
The DNA here is from genome assembly GCF_040399605.1 of Rhodovarius sp. Taxonomy (NCBI): domain Bacteria; kingdom Pseudomonadati; phylum Pseudomonadota; class Alphaproteobacteria; order Acetobacterales; family Roseomonadaceae; genus Rhodovarius; species Rhodovarius sp. Next base: position 141,025 of record NZ_JBBARU010000002.1, read on the forward strand.
CCACCGATGAGTTCCTGCGGCGTTTGGCCACCATTCCGCTTGGGCATCAGCCTGGCACCACCTTCCATTATTCCATCTGCATCGATGTGCTGGGCGTGCTGTGCCAGCGGGTGAGCGGCATCCGGCTCGACCGGCTGCTGAAGCAGCGGATTCTCGACCCGCTGGGGATGGTGGATACGGGCTGGTTCGTCAGCCCCGAGCGCATGCCGCGCCTGGCGATGGGCCTGCCCAGCGACCCGCAGGTGGCGACGATGTGGACGAATTATCGCATCGAGCAGGACCCGGGCGATGCCACTTATTTCAAGGGTGGCGCGGGCCTTGCCGGCACCACCGGGGATTGGCTGAAATTCGCCGAGATGATGTTGCAGG